>NZ_BAAILO010000181.1:0-69560 GCF_054589115.1 Cupriavidus sp. 8B
CTTCGAGCTGTTCCCCCACCTGTCGATCACCGAGAACCTGACCATCGCCCAGATGAAGGTGCTCGGCCGCTCCAAGGAAGAGGCTACCGCCAAGGGTCTGAAGTACCTGGACCGCGTGGGCCTGAAGGCGCAGGCGGCCAAGTTCCCGGGCCAGCTGTCGGGCGGCCAGCAGCAGCGTGTGGCAATTGCCCGCGCGCTGTCGATGGATCCGATCTGCATGCTGTTCGACGAGCCGACCTCCGCGCTGGACCCGGAGATGGTCAACGAAGTGCTGGACGTGATGGTGCAGCTGGCGCAGGAAGGCATGACCATGATGTGCGTGACCCACGAAATGGGTTTCGCGCGCAAGGTGGCCAACCGCGTGATCTTCATGGACCAGGGCAAGATCGTCGAGGACTGCGCCAAGGAAGAGTTCTTCGGCAATATCGAGGCGCGCTCCGAGCGGGCTAGGCAGTTCCTGTCGAAGATCCTGCATCACTGACAGTCTCCTGCAGACACAATGCCCTCTGTCCAAGGCGCGCTCGCGTTGGCCACAGGGCAGGGCGCATCCGCTCGCCTGATGTTTGTCGCGTCTGCACAATTGATAAATCGATTAATTGATTAATCGATTTATTTGGCCACTGGCGTGAATATATATTGATTTTCTTTTGCGTTGCGTGACACTACGATCGATGCATTCGCTCTCGCTCAAGGCATGTGCGGGATCCGCGTATGTTTCATCACAAAGGAATGCGTAATGCAATTGCTAGCCAGCTTACTTCAGGCGGTGAAGCCCTCACCTACCCTGGTGATCACCAAGATTGCGGCCGATATGCGGCGACGCGGGCTGGACGTTGTCAGCCTGTCGCAAGGAGAACCCGATTTCTCCACGCCAGACCATATCAACGCCGCGGCAAAACTCGCTATCGACAATGGCATGACCCGGTACACGGACGTTGACGGCACACCCGAGCTGAAGGACGCGATCACGCGCAAGTTCTGGCGCGACAACGGCCTCTCCTACGAGCCATCCGAGATCAGTGTTGGCACGGGTGGCAAGCAGGTCATCTTCAACGCGTTGCTGGCTACGATCAATCCTGGCGACGAAGTGATCATCCCCGCGCCTTACTGGGTGTCTTACCCGGATATGGTGCGACTGGCCGGCGGCACGCCGGTGGAGGTCCTGTGCGGCGAGAGCCAGGGATTCAAGATCACTGCAGCACAGTTGCACGAGGCCATCACGCCGCGTACGAAGTGGGTCATCCTGAACTCACCCAGCAACCCGACTGGTGCGGGCTACGACAAGGCCGAGCTGGAGAAACTCGGCAAGGTGCTGCTCGACCACCCGCACGTCTACGTGATGACGGACGACATGTACGAGCACATCCGCTATGACGGATGGCCGTTTACGACGATCGCCTCAGTGGTCCCCGCCCTGAGGGACCGGACGTTGACGGTGAACGGGGTGTCAAAGGCGTATGCGATGACGGGCTGGCGCATCGGCTTCGCCGGCGGGCCGCGGGAAATCATCTCGGCGATGGGCACGATCCAGTCGCAGAGCACCAGCAATCCGAGTTCCGTCTCCCAGGCCGCCGCGTTGGCGGCACTCGAGGGACCGATGGATTTCCTGACCCCGCGTAATGAGGCATTCCGCGAACGCCGTGATATGTGTCTCGATGTCTTCAACGCCATCGAGGGACTGAACTGCAGGCGTCCGGAAGGGGCCTTCTACCTGTTCCCGTCCTGCGAGGGACTGATCGGGCGAAAGGCGCCTGACGGAACGGTGATGGGCTCGGATGTGGATGTGAGCCGGTTTTTCCTCGAGCACGCCCATGTGGCCACGGTACCGGGGAGTGCCTTCGGCGGGCCCGGCCACTTCCGCATCTCCTTTGCAACATCCAACGAGCGCCTTGCAGAAGCGTGCAAGCGTATCCGCGCAGCGTGCTCGCAACTGAACTGAAGAACAGAGAACTATGGAACTTGGAATCTCGGGAAAGAGGGCGCTGGTCCTCAGTGCTGGCGGCGGCCTGGGTAGTGCCATCGCGCTGGCGCTAGCGCGCGAGGGCGTCGAGGTGTGCCTAGCCGACAGGGACGAGGCGGCGCTGAAAACGACGTCCGACAGGGTCAGGGCGGCCGGAGGGCGCAGCCACTGCTTTGTATGGGACCTCGGCGTGCGGGAGGAGTGGGCGGGCGGCGCCCGGGCGGTGCTCTCGGAGGTCGGCGGCATTGATATCCTGGTTAACAACACCGGGGGGCCAAAGCCCGGACCCGCCTTTGGACATGCACCTTCGGCATGGCAGTCGGCCTTCGACTCGATGGTGATCTCGGTGATCGGCATCACCGACCTGATCCTGCCCGGCATGCGCGAGCGGGGCTGGGGGAGGATCATCACCAGCACCTCGTCCGGCGTGATTGCGCCTATCCCGAACCTGGCGCTGTCCAACGCGACACGCGCATCCCTGGTGGGCTGGTCGAAGAGCCTGGCCCGCGATGTAGCTGCCCATGGCATCACGGTCAACGTGGTTGTTCCAGGACGCATTGCAACGGCCCGGACGCAGTTCCTGGACAACGCGAAGGCTGAGCGCGAAGGACGCGAGGCCGCCGCGGTGCAGGCCGAAAGCGCTGCTACGATTCCCGTGGGGCGCTATGGCCGTCCGGAAGAATATGCTGATGCCGTGACGTTCCTGGCGAGCGAGCGCGCGTCGTATATCACCGGCACCACCATCCGGGTGGACGGTGGCCTGGTCCAGGCGATCTGATTTTCCAGAGTACTTGTCATTCCATACAATGAGGAGCAACTGATGGCGACAAACGACGAATCAATGTTCAAGGCCCTGGCGGGTGTGACCACGGCCACCCTGACCACCATTCTGCTGAAGAAGGGGCTGCGCAATGTCTGGATCCGCGGCGCATTTCCGCTTGCCGAAGGCAGCTCGCGCGTGGTCGGACGTGCATTTACTGTGCGCTTTGTCCCGGCGCGCGAGGACCTGGCTACGCCAGAATCCTGGGCATCGCCTAAGTCGAGCCGCGGCGCGATCGAGCAGATGCCTGCCGGGTGCATCGCCGTGGTCGACGCGATGGGCGTGAAGGATGCGGGGATCTGGGGGGATATCCTGTGTGCGCGCATGGCAAAGCGCGGCGTGTCCGCGCTGGTGACTGACGGTGTCGTCCGCGACCTGACCGGCGTGCTCGGCACGGGCTTGCCGGTCTGGGCGAGCGGTGCCGCAGCGCCGCCGTCTGTGGCTGGCCTCACCTTCGTTGACTGGCAACAACCGGTTGCGTGCGGCGGCGTTGCGGTGTTTCCGGATGACGTCATCGTTGCCGATCTGGATGGGGCGGTAGTCATTCCGGCAGCGCTGGTCGGCGAGATCGTCGACGCGGCGGTCGAGCAGGAGAACTTCGAGGGCTGGATCATGCGTGAGGTGGAAGCCGGTGCGCAGCTCCCGGGCCTCTATCCGCCTAACGAAGCCAACAAGGCCAAGTACGAAGCGAGCAAGCGCAAGGACTGAGCAGGCTGTACTAAATCAGGGCCTCATGGCTGGTGAATAACACCGGCCATGAGGTCTTTTTTTGTCCACCTGCTACCCCATAGAACAATTTCTATTGTTACTGACGGCAAATGCATACCGAGAAGACGCCCAGGAAAAGTTATTGGCGGCGACGCCAATGCGGGGTAGCCGCAGGCTAGCGCCCGTTGTTTTCGATGACGGCGACGATTCTGTTGAAGGATGGCTAGATCGCCATGGTAATCGGCACACCAGGCGGCCACATATCTTCACGTGCCCTTAACAGGTGCTGTCAAACGTGTATGACTATGGCATGCCGCTGGAAGACGGGGGAAGAACCGCCGCTTCAGCCATCAGCAACCATCAGCTTCCGCAGGGCAATGTGATCGGGGACAAGCGGTACTCTCCGATTCCGTCCGCTCTGGCAGCGAAGATGACCGTAGGCGGATACTCGATCGTGACGAGCTTCGATGCAGTTGTGCAGGCGATCCGGGTTGTGAACGTTGTGCCGGTCTCGGTTGCCGACCACGTGGACGAGGCGGTTCGTGGTTGCGAAGTGATCTGCTGGAAATGAAGAAAGGGGGCAATGCCCCCTTTCCTCGTTCTTCTCCGAAACGATAACCGGCAGCGAGCGCCTAAGTACGAACAGGATCCGCCAGAGCCGCTTCATCCCTACCAGACCGTTCCCATTTCGCCACCACTAGCGGTGCCACGGCATTGCCGAGGACGTTCAGTGTCGTCGTACCCATCTCCATGATGCGGAACACTCCGGCAACCAGTGCGACACCCGTGAGCGGCAGCCCGGCGCTGGCCAGCGTCGCTGACAGGATCAGCAGCGCAAAACCGGGGACACCCGCCGCGCCCTTGGAAGTGAGTACCATGGTCACCACCAGCATGACTTGCTGGCCGATGGTCAGGTTGATGTCATAGAGCTGCGCGACAAAAATCGTGGCCACGCCCAGGAAGATGGACGCGCCGTCGAGATTGAAGGCATAGCCCACCGGCACAACGAAGCTGACGATGCGCGGCGGCACGCCATAGTCCTTTAGCTTTTGCATCAGTTGGGGCATGACGGCGGCCGACGCGGCGCTCGAGAATGCGAGGATCAGTTCATCCTTGAAGTACTTGATCAGGCTGAAGATGTTGGCGCCGGCGTACCGGGCGATCAGGCCCAGTACCACGAATGCAAAGATCGCCAGCGACAGGTAGACCACGCCGATCAGCTTGGCCAGGGGAATCAGCGACGCGAAGCCGAACGTCGAGATGGTGACGGCGATCATCCCGAACACGCCAATCGGCGAGTAGGCCATGATCATGCCTGTCAGGCGGAACATGCCCTCGGCGGTGCCGCGCAGGAAGCCGATAACCGGCGTCCTTACCTCCCGCGGCAATTTGTTCAGCGCGAGGCCGAACATCACGGCGAAGAAGATGATAGACAGGAGCTTGCCCTCGACCATGGCGTTCGTGACGTTGTCCGGAATGATGTTCAGCGCAATCTTCAGGACGTTGCCCTCCGCAGACTGTGCGCGCGCCGCAGCATTTACGTGTTCGCCGTGGAGCAGCTCAGACGCTGCCAGTCCGGACCCGGGATGGAACAGGTTGGCCGCAAGCAGGCCGATTACGATCGCCACCGTGGTGGCGCCAAAGAAATAGAGCATGGCCCGCGCGCCCATGCTTCCGAACGACTTGGTTTCGTCCGAGCCGGCAATCCCGATTACCATGCTGCAGAAGACGATGGGCACCACGATCATCTTCATCAGTTTGATGAAGATATCGCCCAACGGCTTCAGGACTTCCGCAACCATCCAGTCCCGGTGTGCCGGATTGGCGTTCAGGTAATAGCCGACTAGGATGCCGAGCACAAGGCCGATGGCAATTTGCCAGACAAGCGGAATGCGTTTCCGGCATGTTTTTGGGGTGTCGGCGGCTTGCGCAGGTGCAATCGGGCTTTGGGCGGGGGCTAGGTCTGCAGTTTGCATCTTGATACGTTTGTTGTGGCTGCTTGCCAGGCAAGCGCTGAGAGAAGGGCGTCAGTTCTGCTGAGTGGTCAGCCCTGCTGACCGGGAACAGTTCCGTCAGCCGGGGCGGCCTGATGTTTGCTCTGGGGCGCGAATATGCGGGATGCGATAGGGGGGGGCTGCGCTTGTGCCACGGTGCGTGCAGGGGTCATGTTGGTCTCCAAATAGCGTCTTTCTCCCGATGTTGTTCTTGTTTTGTGCTCGGGTCAGGATGAAGCCTGTGTGTGCAGGGCATGTTGCGTGCCCTTGCACGGCGATCGGTTGTCGGCCCTGCGGAATCACGTGTGCGAAACACGCGCCCCGGATGGGGCGTGGCGCAATGCCTTCAGTGGGATCGTCGAGTCCAGAAGTCTAGGGTCAAGTGAGGGCGGAAAAAAGCGATAAATATTGCCGCTGAGCAGCAAGAATATTTATCTTTCCGGCCTCGGATGGCGCTCCGGCACGGCGCGTCGGAGCATGGGCGGCCCGGTCGGGCAGCGTCAGGAAAGGGGCAACTGCCGTCCGCCGGTTCTGCGGGACGGCAGCGGCGTCATTGCCGCGCTTTACGCGAGGTCTTCCTGGTACCGAGCAACGCAAGCAATGCGACGGCCGAGCCGCCCGTCAACAGAAACGGCGGGCCAAGCCGGTTGCCCGTGAAGCCGATCAGGGCCGTGGCCACAAAGGTGTTAAGCCACCGCCGAGGATGGCACCAAAGTTGAAGCATGAAGGCCATGCCGGAATAGGGCACACGCGTCGGAGACTGCTCTGCGTAGGTGGGATAGCCGACGGACTGCACGATCGGCATCGGCAATGCGACCGCGACCATGGCGAGGAAGGCCAGCCCGATATCTTGCTGGTTCATTGGCATCATCATCGGCAACACCAACACGGTATAGACCACGAAGACGATGGCGAGCACCTTGCGGCGGCCCATGCGGTTAGACAGGTCGCTCCAGAAGGGCATCATTACGACCATGGAGTGGCTGGCGACTGCCATGATCCAGTAGATGGTTGCCTTGTCGTACTCCAGGTGCGTCGTGAGGTAGATGTTCATGAACACTAGACTCACCCAGCAGCCGACATTCTGGCCGAAGGCTGGTAGCAGAACCCTCAAACGGCTGGCGTGTGCTGGCTGAGCACTTCCCTGAGCGGCGCCCTGGGCGGCTCGCTATGCTGCTGGAACTGCTGGAATGCCGCCGACTCTTCCACGCGCCTGGGCCCCATGAAGGAGATCAATACCATCGAGATCGCGGTCAGGAACGGGATGCGCCAGCTCCAGGTGTTCATGGCTCCGCTACCGAGCGGCGAAGTGGTCAGGCCGAAATCGGTCGCGGCAAGGGCACCGCCGATCGCCACGCCCACCTGCGTGAACGAACCGCAGAAACCGTGTTTGCCGCGCGGGAGCGGATTCGGTCATGCACGCCGCAGCAGCGCTCACTTCGCCGCCGGCGAAGAAGCCCTGTACCAGGCGGATCAGCAGCAACAACGCTCGTACGACCAGGATTGCCCGAGGCAGGCCGTGCCGTTGAGCCGTGATTGCTGCCGTCGCCGCGGAGGTGACATGGGAACAAGCATTAGCTCGTAAACGCAATCGCGCAAGCGACTCGGGGGGGCGTGGCCGGTGATTATGGTGCCCTTGCGGCGCCGGCTGTTCAGGACGGAACGCATGAGTGCGGCTCGTGGCGGAACCTGGTTGCTTTTCAGTCGACGGTCTGCTGATTGACTGACTCCAGCAACCAGTCCCGAAACTGAACCAGGGGCGGGTAGGTGGCGCGGTTGCTCGGATAAACCAGGTAGTAGCCCAGGTTTCCCGGCATGCCGGCATCGACGGCAATCTGCACCGTGCCCGCTCGCAGTTCATCCGCAATAAAGTACCGAGGCACCAGGCCGACGCCGATCCCTGCAGCAACCGCCTGTATCAGGTGCGAGGTGAGCTCGAACTCGGGGCCGTACTTCAGCCGCCCGGCCTGGACGTCCTGCGCCTCGAACCAGCGCCGCCACGTGTCAGGCCGTGCCGTGACCCGCAGCAAAAGCTGGCCAGCCAGGTCGTGGGCATTGGCGACGGGCGTGGCCGCTGCCACCGCGGGGCTGATGATCGGTACTAGTTCCTCGTGCTGGAGCAGGTGCGCGGTACAGTCCGGCCAATGGCCGTCGCCCACGGCGATGAATGCGTCCATCCCGGATTTGCTGGTGTCGATCTGGCCGATGCGGGAATGGACGTGCAGCAGCACCTGCCCGTGTCTGGCATAGAAGTGGTTCAGCCGGGGCAGCAGCCACTTGGAGCCGAACGTGGGGAGCAAGGCGAGATGTAGCGTG
Organism: Cupriavidus sp. 8B; assembly: GCF_054589115.1. Taxonomy (NCBI): domain Bacteria; kingdom Pseudomonadati; phylum Pseudomonadota; class Betaproteobacteria; order Burkholderiales; family Burkholderiaceae; genus Cupriavidus; species Cupriavidus sp. 8B. The sequence continues at coordinate 7,799 of NZ_BAAILO010000181.1, forward strand.
CCACCGCCATGCCGGAAGGCGATGGCCTGCAGCGTCGCGTTCCGGATTCCCACGAGGTGGCTGGCCAGTTCGCGCTGGTACATGGCGCCGACATCGGACAGAGCAATCTTCCGCCCTGTCCGTACAAACAGGTTGACACCGATCAGTTCCTCCAGTGCCTGGACCTGCTTGCTGACAGCGCTCTGTGTCGTCGCCAGTTCATCGGCCGCCCGGGTGAAGCTAAGGTGGCGTGCCGAGGCCTCGAACGCGAGCAGCAGTGACATCGATGGCGTCAGCTTGCGCGGATTCATTCCAAATACTCCTGCATAACCCAGAAAAGACTCGTTTGTGAGACACGCCGCAATTGCCCAGAATGACGCAACAGAGCGAAGTTGCCTGACCTCTGCCTCATCCACGACGGACGGCGTTCATTCTACGGATTCCTGAAAGATTGGCGGCGGGCAGAGGGTAAACCCCGGCGGAGAACGCTAATCAAATGGCTCTTGCATCTCGCGAGCAAGAGACGGAGACACTTCAGACGGTACCCATGCGGCAAATTCATTCCCCAAAGACTCCTGCCACGGACTGGCGCGCCCTCGAAACCAATCTGCGGGCCCGGCTCGCCGGCTCGGTCCGGTTTGACGAAGCTCATCGCGCTATTTATGCCTCCGATGCGTCCAACTATCGCCAGGTGCCGATCGGGGTGGTGGTGCCAGAATCGATTGACGAGCTCGTGCTTGGGGTCGAGATCTGCCGTCGCCATGGGGCACCGGTGCTGACCCGCGGAGGCGGGACCTCCATGAACGGCCAGTGCGTCAACGTGGCCGTTGTCTTCGACTTGTCCCGGCACTGCAACAAGCTTCTCGAACTGGATCCCGTGGCAGGCACGGCGCTGGTCGAACCTGGCATTGTCTGCGACACCCTCCGGGAAGCGGCCGAAGCCCACGGACTGACTTTCGCGCCGGATCCTTCTACCCATAGCCGCTGCACGCTGGGCGGAATGATCGGTAACAACTCCTGCGGTGCGCATTCGGTGATGGCCGGAAAGACCCTGGAGAACGTCGAGGCACTCGAAATCCTCACGTACGAGGGAGAAAGGTTTTGGGTGGGCCCGACGAGCGACGTAGAGCTGGCGCAAATCATTGCCGAGGGTGGCCGGAAAGGCCAGATCTACGCCGCGCTGCGCGACCTGCGGGACGGCGAGCAGGCGCGCATCCGCCAGCGCTTCCCGGATATCAAGCGGCGGGTATCAGGCTACAACCTCGACCAGCTGCTGCCCGAGAACGGTTTCAACGTGGCGCGCGCATTGGTGGGCACCGAGGGCACCTGCGCCTTGACGCTGCGCGCCCGTATCCGCCTGGTCAAGAGTCCACCGAAACGGGTGGCACTGATACTCGGCTTCCCGGACATCTACCTGGCTGCCGACGCTGTCCCGGAGTACGCGCCGTTCGGCGCTATCGCCATCGAAGGACTGGACCGCCAGATCATCCGCGGACTGCAAGCACGCGGCCTGCGCCAGGAGGAGATTGCGTTGCTTCCGGAGGGCGATGCCTGGGTCGTGCTTGAGTTCGGCGGTGATTCCACGGAGGACGCCATCGAGCAGGCCTACCGGGCAAGCGAGTATTTCCAGGCGCGCACCGCCGGTCCTCGGCCGTCGACGCGGCTGGTGGCGGATCCGGCCATGCAGAAGCGCATCTGGTTGATCCGCGAAACAGGTTCTTCCGCAACCCAGCTTTCCATCGAGCCCGGCGAGCCCGATCCGCAGGTCGGCTGGGAGGATGCCGCGGTGGATCCCGCGCGATTGGGCGACTATCTGCGCGCATTCCAGGTGCTGGTTGACCGCTACGGCTACAAGACCTCGCTGTTCGGGCACTTCGGCGATGGATGCGTCCATTCGCGCATCACCTTTCGGTTGTCGAGCCGTGAAGGCATCGCGCAGTGGCGCGCGTTCACGCGCGAAGCGGCCGAGCTGGTCGTGCAATACGGCGGCTCGCTGTCCGGCGAGCATGGCGACGGACAAGCCAAGGCCGAGTTCCTGCCCATCATGTTCGGCCCGGAGCTGATGGCAGCGATGGAGCGTTTCAAGGCCATCTGGGATCCGCACAACCGCCTGAACCCGGGCAAGGTCGTGCATGCCAACCGGATGGACGAGAACCTGCGCGCCGGCCCCGAGTACAAGCTCGTGACGTTGCAGACGAAGCTGGCCTTCCGCAGCCCCGAGGGTGACGGCATTCAGCGGGCGGTGGAGCGCTGCGTCGGCATGGGGCGATGCCGCACGCAGAAGGGCAACACCATGTGCCCCAGCTATCGCGCGACCCGCGAGGAGCGCCACTCGACGCGCGGCCGCTCGCGGCTGTTCTGGGAGATGCTGCAAGGGGAGGTGATCACCGACGGATGGAAGAGCAAGGCGGTGAAGGAGGCGCTGGATACGTGCCTCTCCTGCAAAGGATGCCGCAGCGACTGCCCGACGCACGTGGACATGGCGGCCTACAAGGCCGAATTCCTGTCGCACTACTACGAGGGCCGCCTCCGCCCCAGGCAGGCGCTGTTTATGGGGCGAATCGGCGATTGGGCGCCGGTGGTCGCGCGCTTGCCCCGGATTGCCAATTTCTTCACGCAGACGCCGGTTCTACGCGCAATCGCAAAGCGCATAGCGGGCGTGGCTTCCAGCCGGGAGTTGCCAGCACTCGCTTCCACACCGTTCCGCAAGGGCTTTGAGGCGAACAGTTTGGTGCGCGCGAAGGCAGAAACCGGCAAGAGCCTGCCGCGTGTGATCTTGTGGGTGGATACCTTTGCCGAGAATTTCCATCCGGAGATCGCCCATGCCGCTGTGGAAGTCCTGGGCCATGCTGGCTTTGCGGCGACCTTGCCGCCTTCCCGCAACCTTTGTTGCGGTCGGCCGCTCTACGACTTTGGCTTGCTCGACCTTGCGCGCGCGAAGCTGGCGTCCGTGCTCGACGCGCTCGCACCCATGCTGGAGTCCGGGGACGCGGTCGGCGTGGTGGGCCTTGAGCCCGGTTGCCTTTCCGTTTTCAGGGACGAACTGCAGCGGCAGTTCCCGGATGATCCACGCGCGAAGCTGCTGACCGGCAGGACCTGGCTGCTGGCCGATTTCCTGAACGAGAACGGCTATGTCCCGCCTCCTTTGGATGCCGAGGTGATCGTCCACGCGCACTGCCACCAGAAGTCTCTGTTTGGTACAAAAGGCGAGCAGGCCCTGCTCGACAAGATGGGCGCGAAATGGACGCTGCTCGACAGCGGATGCTGTGGCATGGCGGGGTCCTTCGGCTTCCATCCGGATCACGAGGCGCTCTCCATGAAGATTGGCGAAGAGGTCCTGTTCCCGGCAATCCGCGCCGCGGCGAGAGAGACCGTGGTGTTGACGAACGGCTTCAGTTGCCGGGAGCAGATCCGTCACGGCGTTGGCCGGGAAGTCATGCATCTTGCCGAGTTGCTCCTGCTGGCGCATCGGCGATCCGCGGAGCGTGGGCAGGCCGGTAGCCCACAAGACATCTCTGAGAAGGCCGCTGAGTCGGAACTCTCACACACAGAGATCGCAAGCGCCTAACCCTCAGACCGCAGATTTTCAGACCCTCAATAAGGGCGACACTTTGGAGACAGACATGACACTCAGGAAACTAGCAATCGTCGCTGGTTTGATCGCCTGCGGTATTGCCGCGGGCGCGCAGGCCCAGACTTACCCGACCAGGCCAATCCGGCTGATCGTGCCTTACGCGCCCGGCGGAACCACCGATATCGTTGCCCGCATTATCTCCGAACCGCTGACGCGAGCCCTCGGGCAACCCATCGTGGTTGAGAACAAGGCCGGGGCTGGCGGAATGGTTGGCACTGCTGAGGTTGCGAGGGCGAATCCCGACGGATACACCCTTGGTATCGGAACCGTGAGCACGATTGTCGTGCTGCCCGCGACCAGCCCCAAGCTGCAGTACAAGCCGACCGACTTCACGCCGATCTCCAACATCGCCGCGACGCCCAACATCATCGCCGTCAACCCGTCCTTCCCCGCGAAGAACTTGCAAGAGTTCATTGCCGTGCTCAAGGCCAATCCGGACAAGTACAGCTTTGCGAGTTCCGGCAAGGGCAGCATCAACCATATGATGGGGGAATCGTTCCAGGCCGGCTCAGGCACCCGCATCGCGCACGTTCCGTACCGTGGCGCCGGTCCCGCGATCCAGGATGTGATGGCGGGCAATGTTGCGATTCTGGTGGACAACTTGCCTTCCTCCAAGCCTTTCATCGACGGCGGCAAGCTGCGCCTGATGGGTGTGATTGCACCGAAGCGGGTGTCGGATTATCCCGAAGTGCCAACGATGGTAGAGGCCGGCCTGAAAGGGTTTGACGACCAGGCCTGGTATGGCCTCGTCGGACCGGCCAATCTCCCGGCGCCCGTGCTTGCGCGGTTGGCGGAGGCCGTGAAGAAGGCGCTGTCCGAAAAGCCTGTGCGGGAGCGGCTTGAGAAGGCCGGCGCCCAGCCGATCGCCAGCAGTCCGAACGAGTACGTCACGCAGATTCGCGTGGAGATCGAAAAAATGAAGAAGCTTGTGGTCACAAGGAACATCTCGCTGGACGAGTAATTTTGCGCGACCATCGCACGGTGGCCGAAAACATGGAGAGTTCGAATGAATCTGGGCATTGAGAACAAGGTGGCGCTGGTGCTGGGCGCGGGCGGTGGCCTGGGCGGGGCCATTGCAGTCGCACTGGCGCGGGAAGGCGTCAAGGTGGCTGTGGCGGATATCAACAAGGAAGCCGCCGAGAAGACCGTGGCGAGCATTCGCGAGCTTGGCGGCATTGCGCACGCCCTCGAGTGGGACCTGGTGGACCTGGACGCCATCGACCGGAACCTCGGCGCGATTGGCGAACGACTCGGGCCGGTCGACATCCTCGTGAACAATACCGGCGGGCCTCCCCCCACGCCGGCATCGGGCCAGGATACGGCCACCTGGCGCAAGTACTTCGACAGCATGGTGCTGTCGGTGATTGCCATCACTGACCGGGTGCTGCCTGGCATGCGCGAGCGGCAATGGGGAAGAGTCATCACCAGCACCTCGTCTGGCGTGATCACGCCGATCCCGAACCTGGGCATTTCGAATTCACTCCGCCTGGCGCTGGTGGGCTGGTCCAAGACCCTGGCCCGGGAGGTTGGCGCGGATGGCATCACCGTCAATATTGTCCTGCCCGGCCGCATTGCGACGGACCGCATCCAGTTTCTCGACGAAGCGAAGGCTAAGCGAGAGGGCAGGGCGGTTGAAGCCGTGTCTGCAGAAAGCACGGCTTCGATCCCGGTCGGCCGTTACGGGCGACCGCAGGAATACGGCGAGGTGGTTGCCTTCCTTGCAAGTCACTGCGCGAGCTATGTCACCGGGTCCACCATTCGGGTGGATGGCGGGCTGATCGGCAACATTTGAACGACGCACCAAGACAACTTTCATACTTCACGAGGTAATCCATGCCGCTCACGACCCAAGCAAAAGGCGTCTTTCCCATCGCGCCTACCCCCTTTTTCGACGACGGCGCGATTGACGTGTCGTCGATCGATCGTATGATGGACTTCTATCTCGGCTGCGGGGCAACCGGGGTGACTGTGCTCGGCCAGCTCGGCGAGGCTGCCAAGCTCGAGCATGCGGAGTCCATCGACGTGGCAGCCCGTGTGATCTCACGCGCCGGAAACATGCCGGTAGTCGTAGGCGTCTCTGCGCCCGGGTTTGCTGCCATGCGCGCGCTAACTCAGGACGTGATGGAAAAAGGCGCCGCCGGAGTCATGATTGCGCCGCCAAACACTTTGCGCACGGACGACCAGATCGTTACCTATTACCGACAGGCGGTCGAGGCGATCGGTTCGAACGTGCCTTTCGTGCTGCAGGATTATCCCCTCACATTCTCCGTGCAGATGACACCATCGGTGATCCGCCGCATTGTGCAAGAGCTGCCCTCTTGTGTGATGCTGAAGCATGAGGACTGGCCAGGTCTTGAGAAGATCTCTGCGCTGCGGTCCTTCGAGAAGGACGGGTCTATGAGGTATATCTCCATCCTGTGCGGGAACAACGGCTTGTTCCTGGACTACGAATTGGAGCGTGGCGCAGACGGTGCCAATACCGGGTATTGCTTCCCCGACATGCTGTGCGATGTCGTGCGCCTCACCGCAGAAGGCAAACGTGAAGAGGCGCACGATCTGTTCGATGCGCACCTTCCGTTGCTGCGATACGAGCAGCAACCCGGAGTCGGCCTCGCTGTGCGGAAGTACGTGCTGATGCGACGTGGAATTCTGTCGTCTGCCGCCCAACGCAAGCCCGCTGCGGCAATGTCGGTGCAGGCGCGGCAGGAAGTTGATCACTTGCTGGGAAGACTTGCCAAGCGCGATCGCAGGGCTGCGGGCCTTGTGAGCTAGTGTCTTGGCCGAGCGTGCGGACCTTCGTGTGGTCCGCACGGTCTGTCAGCCCATCCCAACACGCAAACACCAATAGATTCAGGCAGGGACGACCGCGCCTTTTTCTGCATGGGCGCGACGCACGATTCTTGACCGCGGTGATCTCGGCAACGATGGAGACGGCAATCTAGGCCGGAGTCTGGGCACCCAGGTGGAGACCGACCGGCCCGTGCAGCCTCTTGATCGCTGCCGGGCCGAGGTCGAACAGGGCGAGCCGCTCCTTGTGCTTCGCGGTGTTGCCGCGTGACCCGAGCGCCCGTACACAGAATGCCGGTGACTTCGGCGCCTCAAGCAACTCTATATTATCGAGCTTAGCATCATATGGGCCTTTATCGGTTTCATGCGCGAGGCCAACCCGCCGTCGCAAAAGCGTCATGCCGGCAACCTGAACATCCCCACCGTCTCGTTAAGGTTGCGTGCCTGCTCTTCCATCGATGCGGCGGCGGCGGCAGCCTGCTCGACCAACGCGGCGTTCTGCTGAGTCACCTGGTCCATCTGCGTGACGGCCTGATTGACCTGATCGATACCGATGCTTTGCTCTTTCGACGCAGCAGAGATCTCGCCCATGACATCGCTGGCGCGCTTCACGGCCGCGACGATCTCGGCCATGGTCGCGCCGGCCTGGTCCACCAGCGCTGCACCGCTGGCCACACGCTCCACGGAATCGCCGATCAGTGCCTTGATCTCCCTGGCGGCGCCGGCCGAGCGTTGCGCCAGGCTGCGCACCTCGCTTGCCACGACGGCGAAGCCGCGGCCTTGTTCACCGGCACGCGCCGCTTCCACGGCAGCGTTGAGCGCCAGGATATTGGTCTGGAAGGCAATGCTCTCGATCACGCCGATGATGTCGGCAATCCTCGTGCTGCTCTCGTTGATGCCGCCCATGGTCTCGACCACTTTGTCGACTACATTGCCGCCGCACGTCGCGACCTCGGCGGCGTCAACCGCGAGCGCACCTGCGTGACGCGCATTGTCGGCGTTCAGCCTGACGATGCTGGTCAGCTCTTCCATGCTGGCGGCAGTCTCTTCCAGCGAACTCGCTTGCTGTTCGGTGCGCTGCGACAGATCGGCGTTGCCGGCGGCGATCTCCTGCGCCGCTGAGCGCACCGCGTCACTGCCCTGGCGTATCTGCAACAGGACCGCCGTCAGCTTGTCGGCGAAGGAGTTGAAGGCGCGTGCGATTTGTGCGACCTCGTCCTGCCCATCAGCCGGCAGTCGCTTGGTGAGGTCACCGCTGCCGGAGCCGATGTCGTCCATGGCATCGCGGATCAACGACAGGCGGCCGAAGGCCCGCGCCGTCATCGCGCCGACAATGGCGGCCGCGGCCAGCGCTACCACCACGAGCACTCCGGCCGAGGTGGCTACCAGCGATCGCATGCCGGCGGTGGCATCCGCCTTGTCGAGTGCGACAACCAGACCCCAGTCGGTACCTTGGACTTCCTGACGGTACAGCAGCTTGGCGGCGCCATCCACATCGACCTGCACCGGCTTGCTGGACTGCGCCAGTGCGGCGAGCGTCGCTTCGGTCAGACCAGCGGACAGGTCCGTGGCCGGCTTGAGCGTCAGCTTGTCGTCGGGGTGGGCGACGATTTTGCCGGCTTCATTTATCAGGAAGCCGAAGCTGGATGGCGTTGGATGGATTGCCTTGACATTTGCGATCACGCTGTCCATGGCCACGTCGCCGCCGATCACGCCTTTCAAGCTGCCATCGCGCAGGATAGGCACGGCGAAGGTCACGACAAGCTTGCCGGAATTCGCGCTTACATAGGGTGGCGTCACAACCGGCTTCTTCGCGGCCACGGCCTGCTTGTACCACGGGCGTGCCGTGGGATCGTAGTCGGGCGGCACTGTGCCGACCTGCATGCGCCGATACGATTTGTCGGGGTAGCCGACGTAGACAATACTGAAGCCGTTCGCCTGTGCCAGCGTCTTGAACGTGGGAACAGGGTCTGGAGTGAGCGCGACGTCCTCAAGGGCAACGAGCGTTCGAATCTTTGCGGCGACCCAGTCGTCGAGCCCGGTGAGGTGGCCGCGCGCAATGGCATGCAGATTCTGCTGGATCGCCATGTCGTTGTGGCGGCTCGCAGTCACGTAACTGAGTCCGCTCGCGATGCTCAGGGCGCTGACAACGATGGCCACGCAAACGGCAACAGTGCGTGTTCGAATTGAAGCAAACATGTGAGGACCCGATAGGAGCAGCTTGCGACCGCTTTGATTGACGATATTCTTCTTATGGCTCCCCCGTGAAGGGGCCCAGTGGGGCTGCAGTATATGTACGGTTGTACGCGCGCGAAAGCGATATATATTTGATCTGAGCATAAAGAGGGTTAATGAATTGGGGGCGCAATCTGAATCTCCTGTTCAGTCTCTCGCGATCTATTCGGGACCATGTCGGTCAGTGCGTCGCTCAGATAGAGGTCAGATTGCTGCTGCGGATGCTTAGCTGCAATCCCGAAGTACCCAACGCACCGCAGCCAGAGACCTGCGCGTCGGTTGGCATGGTCACCGAATTGGCAGCAGCCGACGCCGACAGCCAACAAGCGGTCATCGACCGGCGCGTCGCGCAGGAGGCCGTGCTCGTGCATGCGTACAAAGCTGTGGCACATCAGATCGGTGGAATACGGACTCCGGGGCCGGCCCGCGATCCGTAGATTGGCACCCGCTCTCCGATTTACCAGCGCAGCGTCGAGCACTACTGGATGAACTGACCAACGCGAGCCGGGAAGCGAGCAACTTTTCGTCCAACTCCCGAGGACGGCTAGCGTTTCCCTGCCTGTCACCTTCGGCCTAGCCGTTCACAGCGGTCAAGGGGTGTCAATCCTGTCGGGATCCGAATGCGTTGGTCGGAAGCTCTGTTTAGTTGGATCGGCAACCCACTCTGCCAGATGAGTCATGCAATCCCTTCCGCTTTTGAGTGCTGAATGCTGCTCAAGGGCGCTTCTGCTCAGCGAGAAGTAACCGTCTCCTTCATTGACATCAATTTTCATGATGTGGCGCCTGTTTGGCATTTTTGGGCAGGCGTCGTACCTTGCCCCCCCGTTGCTGATATGCGATTGACAAATTTTTGTGTTGCTCACGTCAAATACATATTGTTTTTATTATCTGCCGGCAGCAAATATTATTATTTTACTCAGTAGCTCATTCTCTAATGGTAAATACCTATAAGAAATTGCTTGCAGCCGAATTTTATACCTAAGGTGGTGTACGTAACGGCATTATCTTTGTGCAATGTGATTTTAAATATATTTATCTGTCTGGGAAGAACCGTTGAGTCGCGTGCTGATAACTAGGAACTGACGTTTCGCTCTCGGTTGGCTCGTCAGCTCCAGCACCACAAAAACCGAGAAAAGCCACGACAGTAGTCAAGGGAGAAGTTTGATGAGTACCACAGGATTTACCAAACGGTGGGCACTGGCATTGTCGCTTGCTGCGGCACCTTTCCTCTTAGCCGGATGCGGGGGCGGGGACAGCGCTTCGACTGATACACCAACAGCGGCCACAACGTTGTCGGCAGGCGCTGCAGCGACAGGTGACAACTACAGTGCGCAAGTGGCACAACAAATATTGACACAAGGTGGGAACGCTGTGGATGCAGCCGTTGCAACCGCGTTTACGTTGGCAGTTACCTACCCGGAGGCAGGCAATATCGGCGGCGGCGGGTTCATGAATATCTATATGGACGGTAAGCCGTACTTCCTGGACTATCGCGAGGTTGCACCCGCCGCCGCAACGAAAGACTTCTACCTGCAATTCAAGGATGCTAAAGGAAATCAAGACCCCAATAGCAGCGTGATCGGGGCACAGGCTGTCGGGGTGCCGGGCACAGTCATGGGCCTCTGGGAAGCACAAAAGAAGTTCGGGCGAATCTCGTGGCAACAGGTCATTGCACCGGCCATTGCGCTGGCCCGCGACGGATACCTGCCATCGCAACAAGCCGTGGATTGGGTCAAATGGGTCGATACCACTTATCAGGGCGTGCCGTATCCGCAGAACCTGGACCAGTACTTCGGCGGCATGAAGGTGGGCACCCTGTTCAAGCAGCCGGATCTGGCCGCAACGTTGGACCGCATTTCGACCGGCGGCGCCGACGAGTTCTACAAGGGCAAGACGGCCGATCTGCTGGTGGCATCGATGAAGCAGGACGGCGGCAGGGGGATCATCAGCAAGGACGACCTGGCGGCTTACAAGGTAGTATGGCGCGAACCGATTTCGTTCAGCTGGCAAGGCATGACCGTGCTCACCGCACCGCCGCCCAGCTCTGGCGGCATCGCGCTGGCTCAATTGCTCGGCATGAAATCGGTGCTGAAGAGCACACTGTTTCCTGGTGTGGCCGTCAACAGTGCGCAATACATCCATCTGAACGCCGAGATCATGAAGCGCGTTTTCGCCGATCGGGCACAGTATCTTGGCGATCCGGGGTTCGTCAGCGTGCCCGTGGCAGGATTGCTGGATCCAGCATATATCGCGCAGCGTGCCGCTGAGGTGAATCCGACAACGATCACGCCGACGACAAATGTACAGCCTGGCAACCCGAAATTCCACACGACGCACTTCTCGATTGTCGACAAATGGGGCAACGCAGTATCGAACACGTACACGCTGAACAATCCCTATGGCAGTGCCGTAGTTGTCAAGGGCGCGGGCATCGTGCTGAACGACGAGATGGACGACTTCGCTACCGTGCCCGGCCAGCCGAATGCGCTCGGTGTGGTCGGTGGGGATGCCAACGCGGTGGCTCCGGGGAAGCGCCCGTTGTCCTCCATGTCGCCGACAATCATGCTGAAGGATGGCAAGGTGGCGATGGTGCTGGGCACGCCGGGCGGCTCGCATATCTTCACAAACCTGTACCAGGTACTGACCAATGTCTATGACTACGGCATGAGCCTTGACAGTGCGGTGAAGAACCCGCGCTTCCATCATCAGCTACCGCAAGGAACGGTGATCCAGGACGAACCGTTCTCGCCGCTGAAGGCGTCGCTTGTCTCCGAGCTTGGTACGCGCGGTTACTCGGTGAGCACATCGTTCTTCAACACGGATGTGCAAGCGATCCAGATCATCGACGGCAATCCTGTGCCGGTCGCCGATCCGCGCGGGAGAGGGAAGGCAGTAGTCGGAAACTAGGTTATCCGCAGGATCGGTGGCTATCTGTTATCTAAAGAAGCCGGACCCGGCGCCCGTTTCTGGGCGTCTGGTCCGGCTTACAGCTGTCGTCTCACGGCGCCTGGCTGACGGAGTCGAGCAACCAGGCGCGAAGCTGGATGAGGGGTGCATAGCCTGCGCGACCGATCGGATACACGAGGTAGTAGCCGAGATTTCCAGGAGCGCTCGTTTCATGTACAACGGTGACCGTGCCAGATGCCAAAGCGTCGCTCATCCTCTATAAATTATCGCCGTACCAGCGACGCTGATGCCGGCAATGACAGCCAGGATCAGGTGGGGGCATGAGTTCGAACGTAGGTCCGTAGCGTGGGTGGATGGTTTCGATGTGTTGCGCTTCAAGCCAGTGCTGAAGCGGCTGGCGAGTAGGGATCCTCGCGCGGGCAACCTTGCAGGGTGATTTGAATTGCGCGATGGCGGCAACGTAGGGTGCAGCACTAGGCGCGGGGGGCTGCATTTACCGGTCCGCATAGCGCCGGTTGACGGATTGCCATCGCCTGTCACAGGATCACATCGACAAGCGGTGAATAGACAGCAATTGCTGAGCGTATTACTCGATCCTCCTGAGCTACGCAACCCGCACGCACGGATTCGTATCCCAAGCGCCGGCGTCAGTGATGCATTCCCAATAGCATGTGGTGGCTGTCGATGGGGAAGGAAAACTATTCCGCAGTGTCTCTGCGGGTGGTGCTGTAGTCGCGCCAGTTGGAAGAGCCTGGATAGGCGAGCGACGGCGCGATTTCGATTCCCTCGGCGTGCGGGCATCCGATGCCGTGTCGCGTTTCGTCGGCGCACGACACCCGCGCCCCCATCACAGTCAGTATCGGGCTTCGGCGCAGCCGCAGGTTGAGGTAACGCTCGCGCCGCACGATGGGCTTGCAGTTGCTGCGCCCGATTCGCATCGGCATGTTCAACGTGTCCCGCCGCATGCCCCGCCAGATCGATGCGCGCGGCACCTTCCATCAGGCAGGTCCAGTAGCGGGTGCCGCGGCACCAGGTCCGGATCGCGTCGCGCAATTCCGACTCTGTCAGGCCAAATTCTGGGTCTGCTGGACGAGATCCTCGAAGATGCCGATCTTGAGCGGCCCTTTGGGCGCAGGACTCTTTGGAAAGGTTTGCGGGAAGCGCTATTGCAGCCTCATGATAGCGTGCGGCACCGGATCGACGGGCTCAACGGGCTTCGCTGGGCGGGGGGCGATGCCTTCGGGGGTGCGCGACGCGTCTTGGCCGGTGGCGCGGCCTTGGCTTGCTTTGCCAATTGTTCCTTCAATGCCGCCAGTTGTTTGAAGCCCATCGCGTCCAACCATGTCAAGTGTGGGTCAATTGTAGAAGCGCCGTGCCATGCGCTTTGCCGCACTCGCTTATTCGTAACTGTGTGGAAATGCTATGGGCTTACCACGCGGGATGCGCCTTACGTCTTGCTTGTCCCGCTGACGGATGCCCTCGCATTCGGCAGTTTTGCTACTTCACGTTGTCAAGCAGGAGGTTAACCTCGGACAAGTCTGCCATGTCTAGGCCTTCGGGAAACGCGCAAAGAATTTCAGTCAGCTTCTCTTTTGCTGCACCGCTCTTTCCCTGTCGTTGCCACAGCCGCGCAAGGCTGAGGGTGGACCGCAACTCCAGCGATTTGGCGCTTTGGTGCCGGGCTACCGAGATCGCTTTGTCAAAGCATGCTTGCGCCACGGCGCAACTCCCAACATCGAGGACGTCCGCGTGGGAATCAGGACATGCTAACTCACCCTCGACTCGATACAACTCTGCTTCGCAATAGTGCTCGCCGCAAGCTTGCGCCATGGCCTTGGCCTCGGCAAGGGTACGCTGTCCCGTTTCGCACTGGCCGATGTGCCCATAGGATTCGGCCAATAGCGCCAGGAAGTGCGACTGCCCCAATTTGGCTCCTGTGGCGTGATAGGCGGCAAGCCCGTCCTGCATCTGGGCAATGCCTTCTTCCCGACGTCCCATCTCAGCCTGTGCCCAACCCCGAAGCATGATCGCCCATGCGAGCCAGAGCGGGAAGCCTTGTTCAGTCGAGAGCACGATCGCGGCGTCGGCGCAATCGTGCGTGAGCCGTGGATCACGGCGAAACTGGTGCAGTTCGGCCACCAGGCACAGTGTATGCGCAAGGCTGAAGGGATGGGAAAGCTCCTGGGCGAGCGCAAGCGCCTGCTGTCCCCTCGTTCTGGCCTGATCGGGATAGCCCAGGCACCAGAGCACCAGGGCCGACACAGAGAGTGCGCGGACCGCCGGATCCACGCCGTGAAAGTTCGGGTGGAACTGATGAGATTCCGGGAGATAGAGCGCAAGTGCGTGCTTTATATGGAGGTCTGCGATCCTGAACCTTCCCGAGTAATACAAGGTTGTGCCGAGCGAGACATGCGCCTCGCCGAGCCACTCGGGGTCATTGGCGCGCTCTGCCAGGCTGACCAGGCCCTTGCCCAGCTTGTATGCCTTCGCGTGTTCCGCGCTCAGCGAGAAGTAAGTGCGCAACCCTACCTGTGTCGGAAAGATCTGAGATGTATCGCCGAGCTGGCCGCATAGGGCCAGGGCCCGGCTGTAGGTCGCCTCGACCTCAGGCGAGGCAAAGCCCCTGGCCGCGATTAGGGCCGACCCGATGGCAAGCTGCAAAGTGAGTTCCTGGCGCGCGCGGCCGGGCGTATCGGGCTGGCGCTTCAGCAATTCCAGGGCTGCACTGAGTTGGCGTATTGCCTCATGGTAGGCTGAGCGCTGGAGGGCCTGCTGCCCCGTGCAATGAAGGTACTCGACAGCTTTTGGATCATTGCCGCTCAAGCTGTAGTGACGTGCGAGCTCGCCATAGTAGTCCTTCAGCCGATCCCGAAAGAGGACTTCAATGGCCTGGGCCGTGCGTTCATGCAATGCGTTGCGCTGTTCTGTAAGTAGGGTGCTGCCAGCGACTTCCTGCGTCAGCGCATGCTTGAACGTATATTCAATGTCGGGGAAGGCGGGCCGCTCGTAGATAAATTCGCCAGCCTCCAGGCGGGCCAGGAGCGGACGCAAGATGGCCCCCGGCTGCGCGACCACCCGCTCGATCAGACTCAAGGAAAATTCCTTGCCAATGACGGCGAGGCACTGCAACAAGTCCTTCTCGGCGCGGGGAAGACGGTCGATGCGTGCCGCCAGCACGCCCTGCACCGTGGTCGGAATATGGAGGGCGACCGGTGTCTTCTCGACTTGGTAGTGGCGAGGTTCTCCAAGTAGCGCATTTTCCTCGGACAGCGTCTGCACTACCTCTTCCATGAAGAACGGGTTGCCTTCGGTCTTCTCCAGGATCAAGGCCTTGAGGGGCTCGAGCGAGGGATGATCGCCAAGCAGGGCAGTCAGTAGCTCCTTGGCCTCGGCCTGGCCAAGTGGATCAAGCCGAAGCTGGGTGTAGCAGACCCGCTGGCTCCAGTCGTGCTGATACTCCGGCCGGTAGTTCAGAAGCAGCAGAATGCTGGCGCCTGGCAAGTGCTCGATGAGGACATCGAGGAAGGCTTCGGTTTCGCTGTCCAGCCATTGCAGGTCCTCGAATATGAGTTCAAGCGGCTGATTGGCGCTTTCGCACACAAACAGCCGCGTGATCGCGTCAAAGGTACGCTGGCGCCTGATCTGCGGGTCCATGTTCGGCAACGCCGAACCGGCTTCGCTGATTCCAAGCAGATAGAGCAGGTAGGGCAGGAGGTCTTCGAGCGTGCGGTCCAGCATCAGCGTCCTGCCAGCGACCTTCTCACGGCGCCTCCGTTCATCATCCTGGTCCTGGATCTGGAAATAGTTCTTCACCAGCTCGATCAGTGGCAGATAGGCGAAGGACTTGCCATGCGAGACCGAGAACGTCTCCAGTGTCATGCAGCCTCGCTGCGAGACCGCCTTGAACTCATGGAACAGCCGCGACTTGCCCACTCCGGCCTCGCCGACCACGGCAACGATCTGGCCCTGTCCCGCCTTGGTCTGTTCCAGCGCCCGGTGCAACTGCTCCAGCTCCGCCTGTCGCCCGACAAACCGTGCCAGACCGCGGCGCTGCGCCACTTGCAGGCGCGTGCGCAACACCCCAAGGCGCAGCACTTCATGCACGGCGAGAGGCTCCGGGATGCCCTTTACCTGGGTCGCCCCAAGCGCCTTGAAGTCGAAATAGCCCTCTGTCAGCCTGCACGTCGACTCGCTGACCAGAATGGAAGAGGGTGTCGCGATGCTCTCCATCCGGGAGGCGATGTGCATCGTGTGCCCCACCGGGTCGTAGTCCGTACGCAAGTCATCTTTGCGAATCGAGCGCACGACCACCTCCCCGGTGTGGATACCGACCCGAATCTGCAGCGGTATGCCTTTCTCGAGACGGATCTGGTCGCTGTGGCGGCGCATCGCTTCCTGCATCCGCAGCGCAGCATACAGCGCCCGTTGCGCGTGATCTTCGTGGGCAATGGGTGCGCCGAACAGGGCTAAGATGCCGTCGCCCAACGATTTGGCCACGTAGCCCTCGTAGTGGTGCACGGCCTCCATCATCAGGGCGACCACGGGATCGATCAGCCGGCGCGCCTCTTCGGGGTCCAGATCGTGGATCAACGCCGTGGAACCCGCCATGTCGGCAAACAGGGCGGTGATGGTCTTGCGTTCCCCCGCGTCGCTTCCTCTGGCCTCCATGGCCGCTTGCTCGGCCAGGATGCGCTCCACCAGGTGGCTAGGCGTGTAGTGGATGGGGGCGAGAATGGAAGCTTGGTGGACGGCGGGCGCTCCTTCGCGAGCGGGCGAAAGTGGTGTGCCGCACTCTCCACAGAATCTGTCCTCGGAACCTGCCTCATGGCCGCAATTCGGGCAGCGCTGGGAGAGTTTCACCCCACAGTCCTTGCAAAATTTGGCGGCGGCAGGATTCTCGGTCCCGCAGTTTGTGCAATGCATAGCGCCCTTCCAACCCTCGCCTCCATCTAGAAGATTAGACGATTCCGCTTCTTACCGACGGGGCACTGTACTCCTCATGTAGGGAACCGCTCACGTGGACGCCTCCCGGCTAGCAAGCGATTGATGTGGTGGTCGATAGGTAAAAGGCGGCCCGCTTACGTCGGGGTAGTCGTACTAATCGTGCGAAATCTTGCGGTTTTGGCATGAATACCCATTGAGCGTGAGTTCTATGACTTCTACCGCACGCCAAGAGGTGAATACACCCCTGAAGGCCAATCGCAAAAACTAACAACGCACCCGACGCTGACCAGTAACGTCAAGTTCATGAATTTCTACCCGTTCATGGAACGGGCGCAGATAAGTAAACAGCGCGAACTGTCCCATGAAAAAGGTGCCGCAGGCGGCCATGCCTAAAGCAACCATGGGATTCTTGAGCAGCTTGAAGACATTGCCGGAACCGGCGGCACGTGCTTCGGCCTTCATGGCGGGCAGGCTGATCCCATTGCCAGACAAGAGTGATCAGCGCCACCGCTACAAGGCAAAAGAAGGCACCGCGCCAGCCGATGACCGAGCCGAGATAGCTGCCCAAGGGCGCGGCGACCACCGTTGCCAGCGCATTGCCGCCGTTGAAGATCGCCAATGCCCGTGGCACGCGATGGGGCGGCACGAGCCGTATGGCCATAGCCGCTGACATGGACCAGAATCCGCCAATGCCGACCCCGATGAGCGCCCGGCCGGTCATGTACGTCGCATAGCCATACATATGACCTCGCGAAAGATCTCAAAAAAATAGGGCTGTTCTGGCGATCCGCGTTCACACCATGATCTGCGCGACAGTGAGTTCTCCATTGAAAGCGCCCGCGAGCGTCGGCAGGACAAAGGGCATCTTGCACCTTCATCGTATCAATCCATCCTGGCTGGCATCCACATTTGCGGAATTAGTGGTCGCCATTAGCTGAAATAGCGATCTTCAACAGCAGCGGCGAACGTCAAGCATCTGGTTCTCATGCACTTCGTGCCTGGTGCGGATCCGTCCGTCACCGAATCTGACTGGCTGGCGGGGGTAAAGCGGCACTACAGCGGGCCAGTCGTCTTCGGCCGCGACCTGCTCGAGATCGATCTGACCTGACTGCCGCGGCATAGCTGGTTGCCATGACGGGGCGGCCCGCGGACTGTCAGGACGCCGCCTGGTGCACCAGGTAATCCACCAGCAGCTTCGCCGCCGGCGAGAGGCTCGCCTCATCGCGGAAGCAAATCGCGAAGCGGCGCTGCGCCCAGCTATCCGTGAGCGGGATCACCTGCACGCCGAAGCCAGCCGCAATGGGCTCAACCACCTCGCGGGGCACGATGGCAAGGCCGAGGTTCGCGCGGACGCAGCGAAGGGACGCATCGAAGGAGGAAACCACGACCCGGTACGCCATCGGCTTGCCGATGATGGCCGCCGCGCGCGCCAGCATGGTGTGCACCGCGGTCTGCCCGGGCAGACCGATATGGTCGAATTCAAGCGTCTGCGCAAAGGAACAATCCGCCTGGCTCGCGAGCGGATGCGAGGGATGCACGATGGCTGCCAAGGCATCGCTACGATAGGGGCGGGTCTGGAATCCTTCGAGATCCGCGGCATCCCAGCAGATGCCCAGCGGTGCGGAGCCTTCGCGCAATGAGCGGACAAGGTCGCGGCTGAGGCTTTCTTCGACGGTGACGCGGATATCCCGATGGTCAGGCACATGCAGGAAGCTCGCAATATCGTCGGGCAACGACTCGGCCATGCACGAGACCGTGGCCAGCAGGCGGACTTGACCCTTGATGCCGGTGCCGTAGTCGGCCATGTCGCGCTCCACGCGATCGGCCGCAGCCAGCATGGCGCGGGCGTGCTCAAGCAGGATCTCACCGGCCGCGGTCGGGATCACGCCGCGCCGGCGCCGCTCGAACAGCGTGACGCCTACCGTGTCTTCCAGTTGCGCCAGCCGCTTGCTGATGGCGGATGCCACGATGTGTTGCTGCTCGCCGGCGCGCGCCATGTTGCGCGTCTCGCAGACTGCAACAAAGAGCCGCAGCGAGGTGAGGTCTAGATCACGCATCTGCCACCTCTGAAGTAGGGTTTCCGATAGGGAAATTTAATGCGGGGATTTTAGCGTTTTTTGTACCAAACGGGAATTTCTGAACGCGGGATCCAAACGGGCGGCCGGACGCGATGTGACGTTCAGCGTGCCATTGCCGCCAATGGACACTGGGCGATCGCGCTAACATTCCGATCCGGAATGTTAGCGCTTCTTGATTACCGCTTCAGCCTTGGGTGGGAACAGCATAGAGTTCGTATGCCAGACCGAAACGCGAACATCCGAGGGGACACAGACCAAATGACGACGCACACTGAATCTGCACCGCGCCAAACCGTGATCCGCGAGGTTGGGCTGCGTGACGGGCTGCAAAGCATCGCCACCATCCTGCCGACTTCCGCCAAGCGCGAGTGGATCCAGGCGGCCTATGCGGCAGGCCAGCGGGAGATCGAGGTCGGCTCTTTCGTCCCGGCGAAGCTGCTGCCGCAACTTGCCGATACCGCGGAACTCGTCGACTTTGCCAGGTCGCTGCCGGGGCTGTTCGTCTCGGTCCTGGTGCCAAACCTGCGGGGCGCGGAAAACGCCATCGCCAGCGGCGCCGACCTGATGCTGGTGCCGCTGTCCGCCAGCCATGCCCATAGTTTGGCCAACCTGCGCAAGACGCCCGACGACGTGGTGGCCGAGGTGGCAAAGATCCGCGCCGCCCGCGACGCGGCCGGCTCCAGGACGCTGATCGAAGGCGGCGTGGGCACGGCCTTCGGCTGCACACTGCAGGGACATGTAGATCCGGATGAGGTGCTGCGCCTGATGCAGGCACTGCTGGATGCGGGTGCCGATCGCGTCAGCCTGGCGGACACGGTGGGCTACGCCGATCCCGCGATGGTGCGCAGCCTGTTTGACCGCGCCACGAGAATCGCCGGCGACCGCTTCTGGTGCGGCCACTTCCACGACACACGCGGGCTTGGCCTGGCCAACGTCTATGCCGCCCTGGAAACCGGCGTGACCCGCTTCGATGCCTGCCTCGCCGGCATTGGCGGCTGCCCGCATGCTCCCGGCGCCAGCGGCAATGTCGCAACCGAAGACTTGGCCTACCTGCTGGGCAGCATGGGTTTCGACACCGGCATCGATATCGGCCAGTTGCTGGCGCTGCGCGAGCGCGTGGCCGGCTGGCTGACCAATGAAACCCTGCACGGCACGCTGTGGCGCGCCGGCCTGCCCAAGACATTTCCTGCATCGGTTGCCGATGCGGCTACCGCCTGAGAGTCGATCATGAACACTGAACATTCCTCCTTGCCGCTCGCCGGCGTCCGCGTGGTTGAGTTCACCCATATGGTGATGGGCCCGACCTGCGGCATGATCCTCGCGGACCTGGGCGCCGAAGTCATCAAGGTCGAGCCCCCCGGCGGCGACAAGACGCGCAAGCTGCCCGGCCTTGGCATTGGCTTCTTCCGCTCGTTCAACCGTAACAAGAAGAGCGTCGTCATCGATATCACCACCCCCGAAGGGCAGGCCACGGCAGCGGAACTGGTTGGCCAGTGCGATGTGTTGCTGGAGAACTTCCGCCCGGGCCTGATGGCGAAATGCGGGCTGGACTACGCCACGTTGTCCGCCAGGTTCCCCAAGCTCATCTACGTCTCGCACAAGGGCTTCCTGCCCGGCCCCTATGAAAACCGCCTGGCGCTCGACGAAGTCGTGCAGATGATGGGGGGGCTGTCCTACATGACCGGGCCCAAGGGCCGCCCGCTGCGCGCGGGCACCTCGGTGAACGACATCATGGGCGGCATGTTCGGCGCCATCGGCGTGATGGCCGCCTTGCGGGAGCGCGATCGCACCGGCAAGGGGCAGGAAGTGCAGAGCGCGCTGTTCGAGAATTGCGTGTTCCTGTCGTCACAGCATATGCAGCAGTTCTCGATCACCGGCGAGCCACCGCCGCCGATGCCGTCGCGCGTGTCTGCCTGGAGCGTCTACGACGTGTTCACGCTGGCCGAAGGCGAGCAATTGTTTATCGGTGCCGTCAGCGACAAGCAGTTCAACACTTTGTGCGACGTGCTGCAACGTCCCGACTTGGCGGCCGATCCGGAGCTTGCGACCAACGCCATGCGCGTTGCGGTACGTCCGGCATTGCTGGAACGGCTGGGTGCGATCCTCAAGGACCATCGCGTGGAAGAACTCTCGCCGAAGCTCGAGGCCGCAGGCATTCCCTACGCACCCATCATGCGTCCGGAGCAATTGCTGGATGACCCTCACCTGAAGGCAAGCGGCGGCCTGGTGCCGATGCAGACCGAGGATGGCGGCACTACGGACGTTGTGCTGCTGCCGCTGCTGATGGGCGGACGCAGGCCCGGCGTGCGCATGCCATTGCCGGGCATCGGCGAGCACAACGACGAAATCCTGTCCGGCCTGCGCGCGCCTGCCCCGGACTGAATATTCCCGCTTTGCCGCGTGGCTTCGGATGGCCACGCGGACCAGAACGATAAACACACGGAGACAGACATGGCATTCCCCCTTTCGCGCCGGGCAGTACTCGGCGTGGCCGCTTCGGCCATCGCACTCACGTTCGCCTTGCCGGCCGGCACCGTCATGGCCCAAGGCTCGGGCCGGCCGGTACGCCTGATCCTGCCGATCAGCGCCGGCTCGGGCGTGGACGCTATCGCGCGCGCCGCCGGACCGTCGCTCGGCAAGAGCCTGGGGCAGCCGGTGGTGATCGAGAATCTCCCCGGCGCAGGCGGCATTACCGGCGCAGCGGCGGTGGCCAAGGCACCACCCGACGGCACAACGCTGGGCCTTTTCTCCAACAACCACGTGATCAACCCGAGCGTGTACAAGAAGATGCCGTTCGACGCGATCAAGGATTTCACGCCCATCAGCGTGATCGGCTCGACGCCGCTGGTCCTTGTGGTCAACCCCAAGGTCCCCGCGAAGAACGTGCAGGAACTCGTTGCTTTGCTCAAGGCCAAGCCCGATTCGCTCAACTATGCCTCTTCGGGCAACGGCACCATTCTCCAGCTCGCCACGGAAATGTTCCTCGATGAGGCGCATGTCAAAGCGCGCCATGTCCCCTACAAGGGCACCGGACCGATGATGACCGACCTGATCGCAGGCCAGGTGGAGATGGGTGTCGTGGCATTGAACGCCGTGGCGCCGCACCTGAAGAACGGCACCCTGCGTGCGATCGGCCTGTGCGGCGCGACGCGCTCGCCGGCCGCACCGGATATTCCCACCATCGCCGAACAAGGCTTGCCCAACTACGCGATCGAGGGCTGGTTTGCCGTGGTGGGCCCGGCCGGGTTGCCGCCGGCCGAAGTAAAGCGCCTCAACACGGTGTTCACCAAGGCATTCACCAGTCCGGACGTGCTGGAAGCGATGAAGAAGCAGGGCAATACGATCAAACCCGGCACGCCGGAGGCAGCCGCCAAGTTCTTCCAGAGCGAAGCGGCACGCTATGCGGCCCTGGTCAAGAAGGCCAATGTGACTCTCGAGTAAGGATGGGGCATCATGTCGTGGCGGGAGAGTCGGCGGCGTCGCCCTCAAGCCGCGACGCATGCCATCTCCCGCCTGAGACCGCTTCGGCGGTCAGCGTCTCGATTAGCGTGCAGACCCGCTCCGCCGCCATGCTGGGGGAGTACAGCTTCGAGATGGCCAGAAAGACGGTGCGAACCGGAGCGTCAGCCTCCAGCGGCACGGCATCGAGCCGCGCCTCCCGGCAAGCCTGCTCGATGCCGCAGGACGGCAGCACGGAGAAACCCAGTCCTGCCTGCACGGCATCCATCAGCAGCGCAGGGGAATTGATCTCAGCAACCACATTCGGGGCGAGCCCGCGCGAGGCAAGTTGACGCTCGACCTCCTCGCGAATGCCGTTCGGCTTGCTGAGCAGCAGCAGCGGCAACTGGGCGATGCGCTCAATGGTGGCGACCGACCAGCCTTGCAGTGCACCGCGTTGCCCAACGAGGAGCAGAGGCTCCACTACCAGCGGCTTCAGCGACAGGCTGTCGTCCGGCGCGTTGTCGAACACTACGGCGACATCCAGCTTGCCATGCGCAAGCATGCCCGCCAAGACGGAACTGGGTCCCTCCACAATGGCGAGTTGCACCGCGGGCATCGTGCGCTTGATTGTCTCCAACAACGTCAGCCCCAACACCGATCTCACTGTCCAGGGCAGGCCCACGGCAACCGGACCAGACGGCTCGCGATCCGCCTGCAGCGCGATGATGCGCGTCGCTTCCACTTCCTTGAGGATGCGCTGGGCCTGGACCAGCACGGCAGCGCCGGCTTCCGTCGGCACCACGCCGCGCACGCTGCGAACCAGCAGTCTGGCGCCGAGTTCTTCCTCCAGGCGGTTGATCTGAGCGCTCAGCGCGGGTTGTGCCACGTGCAGGATCTGCGCCGCGCGCGACACGCTGCCGGCTTCCACGATGCACACAAAGTACTTCAACTGGCGCAATTCCACGATGTTCCTATCTCCTCCCGGGTTCCCGCTGGCGGCCCGGTCCGCACCATATCAAATCCATATGGGGGCAGCCGCAATCCGTATTATTCACGGCCCGCCGGTTTCCATAGACTGCATAGCATTCCCAGGAGACAAGCAGTGAGCGGACATATTAGCGTAGACCGGATAGCGCATGTCGCGGTGGTGACCATTGATAACCCCGAGCGGCGCAATGCCATGACGCGGGCCATGTGGATCGCCATGGGCGATGCGTTCGAAGCCTTGGCGGGGCAGGCAGACCTGCGCTGCATCGTACTGCGCGGGGCCGGCGAGAGTGCCTTCGGAAGCGGAGCAGACATCGGCGAGTTCGAGGTCATTCGTGCCAGCAAGGAGCAGGCGGTGGCCTTCGCCCGGCATGGCCACAGGGCGATGCTGGCCGTGCGGGAATGCCCCATTCCCACCGTAGCGGCAATCCGCGGCGCGTGCGTGGGTGGTGGCCTGGAGCTGGCCGCGGGCTGCGATATTCGCCTGTGCAGCAGCGATGCGCGCTTCGGTGTCCCCATCGCACGGCTGGGCGCCACGCTGGCGTATCCGGAATTGGAAGGCCTGGTCAGGCTGGTGGGGCCGGTTATCGCGCTGGAGATGCTGCTGGAGGGCCGGCTGATGGATGCCGCCGAGGCGATGGAAAAGGGCTTGGTCAGCCGCGTGATTGCCACCGAGCGATTTGAAGCGGAACTCGACAACACCATCTCCGGCATCGTGGCCAACGCGCCACTGGTGGCGCGTTGGCACAAGCAGTTCGTGGCGCGGTTGCGCAGCAGGCAAATGCTCACCGAATCGGACTGCGCCATGGGTTACGCGTGCTTCGACACCGAAGACTATGTCGAAGGCTACCGCGCATTCCTTGCAAAGCGCGCGCCTCAATTCTCTGGAAGGTAGATCAACCATGTTGAGTACAAACAAGCGAGGCGGGCCGCTGAAAGGCCTGCGCGTCGTCGAGCTTGCCCATGTGATGGCAGGGCCGGTGGGCGGGCTGCTGCTGGCCGACATGGGCGCCGACGTGGTCAAGGTGGAAAAGCTGCCAGGCGGCGACGATACGCGCAGGACCACGCCACCGGAGATTCAGGGGGAGTCCGCCTCCTTCATGATCCTCAACCGGAACAAGCGTGGCATTGCGGTGGACTTGAAGAGCGCGGAAGGACTGGCCCTGGTGCGGCGCCTGGTGTTGCAGGCGGATATCGTGCTGGAGAATTACCGTCCTGGCACGATGGAAAAACTGGGCCTTGGCTACGACACGTTCAGTGAGCAGAACCCCGGACTCGTCTACTGCAAGATCACGGGCTTCGGCCTGACTGGCCCTTATGCGAACCGCGCCGGCTACGACCTGATTTCACAGGGTATGTCCGGGCTCATGGGGCTGACTGGCGAGGGGCCGGGTCGGCCACCGGTCAAGGTAGGCGTGCCCGTTGGCGATGTGACCGCCGGCATCCTGGCTGCTACCGGCATCCTGGCCGCGTATATCGAGCGGCTGCGCACCGGCCTGGGGCAGTTTATCGATACCTCGCTGCTCGAGGCCTCGCTGGTCCACACCTACTGGCCGGTGGCGATGGCCCTCGCGACCGGCGAGTCTGCCGGCCCGATGGGCTCGGCCCATCCCGTTGCGGCGCCGTACCAGGCGTTTCCCACGGGGGACGGTTGGCTGAATATCGGCGCGATGAGCCAGGCCACCTGGGCGGGCGTGTGCAAGGTGCTGGAGTTGCCCTTCATGCTGACCGACCCGCGCTTCGCAACCAACGGCGCACGGATGGCAAACCGGGAGGAACTTGTCATGCTGATTTCCGATGTTCTCGCCACCCGCCCGACGGATGCCTGGGTGACGGCGTTTGAGCAGGCCGGCGTTCCGGCGGGCCCGGTGAAAACCATGATGCAGGTCCTGGAGGATCCTCAGACGCGCGCCCGCGACATGGTCGTTCGGGTCGACCATCCGGTGGCGGGCGAAATCGACGCCCTCGGTTGCCCGATCAAGTTCTCTCGCGGCAACGGCGTGACGCGGCAGGGCGCGCCGCTGTATGGCGAGCATACGGCCGAGGTCATGCGGGAGCTTGACTACGCCGACGAGGAGATCCTTCGCCTGAGCAGGGACAAGGTGGTCCACCTTGCGCAGGCGTCGCCGGAGATTTGCACCTAGCGCTATCTCGCCGCGCGCGTGCGCTGTTCACCGGCAAGTGCCGATCACGATAAAACAAAACAGGAGACAATCCGTGCCCATCCTCACCCAGCGAGCCGTCGCGCCAGGCCGGCGCCTGAGCGCTTTGCTTGCAGCCAGCCTGACGGCTGCAGTCGCGTTTGCCTCTGTAGCCGTTTCGCCAGCGCTAGCCGCATATCCAGACAAGCCCATTCGGGTTGTCGTGCCATCTTCGCCGGGAGGCAGCGCCGACGCCGTGGCCCGGCTCGTCGGCGAGCGGCTCTCGCGTGCACTGGGCCAGCCGGTAGTGGTCGACAACAAGGGCGGTGGTGGCGGCAATATCGCCACCGAAGCCGTGGCGAAGGCCGCACCGGATGGCTACACGTTGCTGCTGACCGGCAATAACCACGCGCTCAATGTGTCGCTCTTCGCCAAGGCACCCTACAAGCTTGACGACTTTGTACCGGTCATCGAACTGACGCGCGGGCCATCCGTGTTCGTCGCTGCCAACAACGCACCGTTTCGCACGTTGCGGGAGCTAATTGCGAAGGCGCATGCCGAGCCAGGCACGATCGGATTTGGCAGCCCCGGCATCGGCCTGCCCAGCCATATTGCCTTCGAGATGTTCGCGCGTGACGCAAGGCTGAGCTTCGTCCATGTGCCGTACAAAGGCTCCGGGCCAGCGCTGGCCGATGCTATCGGCGGCCAGGTGCCGCTGGTTTCGTCGACGCTGGCAGCAGCCATGCCGCATATCAAGGCAGGTAAGGTCCGCGCGCTCGCGGTCACGTCCGCGGCGCGCTGGCCGTCGCTGCCTGATACGCCGACGGTGGCGGAGGTCAACGGCACCCAGTACCGGCACCTGACATGGCTCGGCATCCTTGCGCCGCGCGGCACGCCGCCGGCCGTGGTCGCAAGGCTAAACACGGAGATCGACAAGATCCTCAAGCAGCCCGATCTGATCGCTACGCTGGAAGGGCAGGGGACCTTGCCGATCGGCGGACCCGCCACCGCCATGCAAAAGGTCGTGGACGAGGAATACGTGACCTCCAGGGCGCTGGTGCAAAGCGCAAAACTGCGTGCGGAATGAAGGACGGGAGCACAGATGCAAGCCAGGCTGAAGCGGACCGCGAACATCGACGACTTGCGGGCCATGGCAAAGCGGCGCCTGCCGCGCATGGTGTTCGACTACATCGATGGCGCCGCCGGTGACGAGGCCACCGCGCGCCGCAACCGCGGCGCATTCGAGCGGTTGCTGTTGCGGCAGGACATCCTGGTCAATCTGTCGGTCCGCGAACTCGGCACGACGCTGTTCGGCGATGCCGTTTCCTTGCCAATCATTGTCGGCCCGACCGGCATGAACGGCGCGTACTGGTCACAGGGCGACCTTTGCCTGGCCCGTGCGGCCAAGGCGGAGAACATCCCTTTCGTGATGAGCACGGCGGCCACTACGGGGCTTGACGCACTGCGGGGCGCCGCCGGGCCGTTGCGCTGGTTCCAGCTTTATATGCTGCGCGATCGCGGCCTGGCAGAGGCACTGTTGGCGCGTGTGTACGAGGCCGGCTTTCGCGTGCTGCAACTGACCGTGGACACCGCCGTGCCGGGCCGCCGGAACCGCGACATCCGCAATGGATTCACACTGCCGTTCCGCTGGAGCGCCGGCAAGCTGGCGGACGCCGTCTCTCATCCTCGATGGGCCATGCAGATGCTGCGTGCCGGCTCGCCCACGCTGGCCCTCTTCGCGGAGGCGGTAGGCCCGGTGCCGAAGGGTGCGACGATCTCGGACGTGATGCAACAGCAAATCAACGATGCCTTTGTCTGGGAGGACCTGGACTGGCTGCGCCAGTGCTGGAAGGGCAAGCTGATGCTCAAGGGTGTCGCCAGCGCCGAGCATGCCCGCCGGGCGCATGCGGCTGGCGCCGATGGCGTGGTGGTGTCGAATCATGGCGGCCGGCAGCTCGATGGCACGGCTTCCACGATCGAATGCTTGCCCGCGATCGTGGCCGAGGCGGCAGGCCGTTACCCCGTATTGGTTGACAGCGGATTCCGCAGCGGCACCGAGATTGCGAAAGCGATTGCCCTGGGTGCGGACGCCGTGCAACTGGGCCGCGCCACCTTATACGGCCTGGCGGCCGGTGGGGAGGCCGGCGCGCGCCATGCATTGCGCATTCTCGCCGACGAGTTTGATCGTGCCCTTGCGCTCACTGGCGCGACCTCGATTTCGGAATTGCGCGGGCGCGTCGAGAACGTTGCCCGTTGACTGGACGTTGTCGGCCTGTTGATACCTGTTTCGCAGGTCGTCGCGTCATGCACCGATTGTCGCATGACTGTTCATGTCCTCGTCCGAGCCCAGTTCAGCAACCATCTGTTCCCCTGGCCTTCGCCGAAGTGACGCCCCCAATGCCGGGCACCTCGGGCGAACTCAGGAAAGGGGAGGGCCTTCAGGCTGATGGTGGATTCGAGGTGACCCAATGTGCGGGGCTCAATTCCTTCGGAAAAAAGGGATCGCTGCGCCTCCGGTGTCGGCGGGTGTCCTTGCAGGGCAAAAGGCAATCAAGGGCGATAGTCGGGTTGGAAGGCTGGCGCGGTGGCTGTAAATTCGCATCTTTTCATGCAGGCTGCGTGAACCTGTCCGACGAGGGTGAAGTTGCCCAGATCACACCCCATTCTCAATGCATTGGTAACCTGTGGTACCAAGCAGCACTCTGCGACGGTAGGCTGGTCTCCGAAGCAAAGCTCACCAAACCGATACCGTTGCAGCAAGTCTTCCACACTCGATAGACCTTCCTTGACCCAGTGCCGGTACCATTCAGCCCGCCGCTCGTCCTGAATTTCAAGTTTGTCTCTCAAATACTGCAGAACGCGGAGGTTGTTTATGGAATGAATGTCGCAGGCGACAGCGTAGGATAATTCCAAAGCCCTGGCGCGGACAACTGGATCTTCGGGGATGAGCCGCGGCCCGGGAAGTGTGCGATCTAAGTGGTCGATGATCGCAAGGGACTGGCTTAGCGAGAAATGGTCGTCAACTAATAGGGGTACCCCGCCGGCCCGGTTTAACTCCATGTAGGAGTTTTCTCTGCTGGCAGCGCTTCTCAGATCAATAGGGATATAGCCGTAGTCAACCTTCTTCAGCGCCAATGCAATGCGCACTCGATAAGAGGTAGAGCTATTGAAGTCATTATAGAGTTCCATGTGCGTGGGATGAACAGGTGTGCGCTACACCTAGCGAGGTTCTTCGTCGAGTCGGATCGCGCTGTGCCCGGCGGGTGCAAGCCCCGCCGGCCGTTCCCGCTATCTTGGTCTTTTTCAGAAGATATGCTTGATGCCGGCCACGACACCGGTCTGCCCGACCCCGGGCGCCGTCGTGGTCGCGTTGACCACGCCAAAGTTCGACGCGCCCTTGTTGTCCATATAGGAGGCGTTGAAATAAAGGTCCGTGCGCTTCGACAGGCTGTAAAGCGTCGAGAGGGCATAGCTCATCGCATCGTTGGGGGAATCCCGACGATCCGTGCGATAGACGCCCGCGCGCACCACCCAGGCAGGGGTCGCCTGGTAGGAGCCACCGAGCCAGTAGAGATTCGTGCGGATCTGCGGCGCGGTGATACCGCCTTGCAGGAAGCGGTAGCCGGCAACCACGGTGAAGGGCCCCGTGCTATACAGCAGGCCCGTCGCGTACCGACGCTCGATATTGCCGGCAGTGGCCGTTGACGTGCCCCGCCGTTGATCGTACACAAGCACCATGCCGAGATTGCCTGCCGTATAGGTGGCACCACCGCTCAGTTCCTGACCCACGCGGGGTACGCCCGGCACCTCGGCGCCATTGACAATGGTCGAGTCATAGCCCGCGCTATACAGGCCGGTCACCGTCAGGTTGCCGAAATTGCCGGTGTATTTGACCGAGTTGTCCGCCCGTCCGGCAAACTGCGCATCTTGCGAGAGCACGGAATAGCTGGCATAACGCACCGGATCGAAGGGTACGAACAGGTCATAGAGCGTATTGATCTGGCGCCCGAGCGTAATCTGGCCCCAGCTTCCGGCGAGGCCCACAAATGCCTGGCGTCCGAACAACCGGCCACCCTGGCCGGACGTGCCGGTATCGCTGTTGACCCCGCTTTCCAGCGCGAAAATGGAACTGAGTCCGCCGCCAAGGTCTTCCTTGCCGCGCAGGCCCCAGCGGGACCCGGTGATGTTGCCGGGCGACACCCGGTAGACGGCACCCGATCCGTTTGCCCCGGCATGGCTAACAAACTCAATGCCTGTGTCGACCAAGCCATACAGTGTCACGCTGCTCTGTGCCTGGCCCATCGCCGCAGTGCTCAGGCCGCATGCCATGGCGCCCAGTAGGCTCATCCTTCGATAGTTCATCTCTCCTCCTATTGCTTTTGCTTGTGATGGTGCTGATACGGCATCTCCGGACCGCCTGAGGCGCCGGCGCAACCGATGCGTCGGCAAGCGCGTCCCCACGCCGCGGCCGGGCCGCGGCGGAGAAAACGAAATTTGGGGACGGGGCGAGCTGGACGCCCCGTGGTCAGACGAGCTTACGCAGTTCGCGCTTGTACAGGGCCGAACGCCTCGCATAGTCGTCGGCGTTGGCGCGCAGATTGGCGACCTCGTCGTCAGTCAACTGGCGCACGGCCTTCGCGGGCGAGCCCAGGATCAGCGAGCGATCCGGAAATACCTTGCCCTCGGTCACCAAGGCACCCGCGGCCACCAGGCATTCCTTGCCGATCGTCGCGTTGTTCAGCACCACGGCCTGGATCCCGATCAGCGAGCCATCGCCGACGGTACAGCCATGCAGCATGGCCTGATGGCCAATCGTGACGCCCTCACCGATATTGAGCGGGCAACCAGGGTCGGTGTGCAGCACCGCGCCTTCCTGCACATTCGATCGCGCGCCAATGGTGACGGGCTCATTGTCGGCACGAATCACCGAGCCAGGCCACGCGCTGACCTGCTCGCCAAGAACGGCGTGACCAATGATGGTGGACTGGTCGGCGACGAAGGCGGATTCGGAAATGACGGGGGCGAGGGAACCGATTTGATACAGGGACATGATCTTTTTTCTCTTCAGGCGGATTGCCTGCAGATTGCAGGCAGATTGTTACTCGCACGAATGCCCTTGCCAGCCGTCTTCCGCCGAAATTCGTCCAGCAGGTAGCAAGCGGGTTTCCGCGCCTTTGCAACTCATACTCTAGCGATTCCGCTGGAGGTCTGAGACGGTGGTTTGGAAGGGCTACGATCTCCGATTGGAAACTCAAGTAAAGCAGCGCAGGCGTGCAGTCGATCCATGTCGATGCCGGTCTCGCATTCCATGCCGTGCAGCATCGCAAGCAGAGCCATTGCGCTGGTGTGGGTGTCGCCCGGTGTCAGGGACACGCGGAAATGCGCGATGCCTGTTGTCATGGCCGCCAGCGCATTGGCCAGCGCCATTCCGCGCGCGTTGCTCAATTCCACAGCCACATCCAGCGCCTGCCATCGGTCGCGTAGGCCATCGCAGGCGCGCTCGATGGACAACGGATCGGCCATCGCCGTGTCATCGCACAGGACGATGCCGGTGGCTCCACCGGCAGCAAACAGATCGGCAAGATCGATGGCGACTTCCGTGTCGACCGATGCGTCAAGCGGGCAGCCGAACGCGGCATGCACGGCCGCCATGATTGACACACCGCTGGCGGCGGCGAGCGCCGCGACCTGCTGCAATTGCTCGATCGTGTCTACGCGGGGCCGGCCGGTCAGCGCCAGGTTGCCTGCCTCGCTGGCAACCAGCGTCAGGACCAGACAGTCGGGGCGAAGCGCCAGGGCGCGTCGTCCGCCGTCAAGGTCCCATACGGAGATCGCTACCTGCGTGCCCGTAGGACGGCCAGTCCCGAAGGGCACTGCATCCAGGCCTTGGTCTGGCAGCGGGGCTTCCACATACCGAACTCCCGCGGTGTTGGCCGCCGCAATAAATGCCTGGATATCGCTGGCACTGGAGCCGGCGCGCAGTGCATTGACACGTGGCGAGCGCCGCAGGCTGATGTCGTCGATTCGGACACGGGTGCCGGCGAGGTGCAGGATAGGCAAAGAGGGAAGCATCATGGTGCGGCGAGGTTTGTGGGGGAGTCGTGCATACCAGCGTAGCCTTCCCGGACTGGCTCGGCAAATGCGCTTTGGAATGAATAAAGTTCCAATGTGGAACGTCACGATTGCAATTGCCGTCTGCTGCCGTCTGCATCAGGCGTGGTGCCGGCATTCAGGCCGCAGACTTTCCGAAGCATGGCGCCAGGCGTTCCGAATCGTCGCGACAGGCATCCATGCAGCGGGCTAGAGTCGGGCCACCCATTTCCCGGCTGCCAGCCTGACGACCCGGCCGGGGCGACTGCATTACGGCTGTTGAATATGAATCCCGCTCAAGACCCGGCAAGCCACCGTCGTTATGCCTTCCCCGCGCTGACCTCCTGGGTCGTGGAAATCCTCCATGCCGCGGGAATGCCGGAGGCCGACGCCGCAACGGCGGCACAAGTCCTAATGCGTACCAGCCAGCGTGGCATCGACACCCATGGTTTGTCCCGCCTGCCGGGCTACGTGGACAGGTTGCTGTCAGGAGAATTCAATGCCCGCCAACGGCTTGCATTTGCCTCTCGCCACGGCGTCACTCATCTGCAAGCGGATCGTGGATTGGGCCAACTCGTCGGTACGCTGGCGGTACGCGAGGCCATGGCATGCGCCTCTCGCGCAGCGCACGCGGTTTGCATGATCGCCAACAGCGGCCATCTGTCGGCACTCGGCACCTATGTGCTGGAGGCGGCGGAAGACGGCATGATCGCGCTGCTTTGCCAGCGGACCCCACCGATCATGGCTTTGCCCGGCGCGCGCAAGGGCGTGATCGGGAACAACCCGCTGGCATTCGCAATGCCGGTCCGGGGCGCTGCGCCGCTAGTCTTTGACATGGCCTGCAATGCAGTGGCGCGCGGCAACGTGCTACAAGCCGTGCGTGATGGACAATCAGCCATTCCACTGGATTGGGCTATCGGGCCAAACGGTGTGCCTACCACTGACCCGGTGCAGGCATTAGCGGGAGCGATGCTGCCGTTCGGCGGACATAAGGGAATCGGCCTCGCGATGATGGTCGAGTGCCTGGCAGGCAGCCCGAACGGGAGCCTGCAGGAGGCAAGCCCGGATGTGCGGGGTTCCGCCGGTGGCGTCGACGGGTTCCTGCTCGTCATCAACCCCGCCATGTTTGTCGGCCAGGAGATGTTCGACGCGAGCGTACGCACGTGGCTGGACTCTTATGTGGCGGGGAGCGGCGACGCCGCACGTTACCCAGGCATGCGTCAGGCGGAGTGCGAGCGCCAGCGCGGAGAGAGCGGGCTGCCAATTGAACGTGTCGGCATCTGGCCGATGGCCGGTCATGCTGTTGTGCAAGCTGGCGCCGCCCGGCGAAAAGCCTTTGGCCTTGGCGTCGTACGCGCCATGGACCAGCCCCAGGAACTCGCTGGCGATATTCCGGTGGAATCACGGCGGGCGAAACGTGTTCTGCATCGCGCAGGTCAATGTGAGATCTCTTCAAGCCGCAAGCCATTGGTCTTGGGTCCAAACACGCCGACGGCGATCGCAACGATCAGCATGCAGACCGTGACGCCGGCAAACACACCCGCCACGCCGAAATCCCTGAGCAGGAACGCGATCAGGAAGCCCGACATCATCGCGCCTGCACGGCTGGCGGAATAGACGAGACCGTTGGCGCGGCATCGCACGCCAGTCGGGAACAGTTCGGACTGGTAAGCGTGATAACAGACTGAAATGGTTTGGCCGGCGATGCTGATCAGCACGCCGAGCACAATGAGTGAGAGGACGCCTTTCATCTGGGAGAAGAGAAGCCCGAACACAATGACGGCCAGGGCCGCGCCCACGATCAGCCATTTGCGCTGGACTTTATCCGCGTACAGCATGGCGAGCAACGGTCCCACCGGCAGCGCGATCGCGATCACGAACGAGTAAAGCAAGCTCTTTGTGACGGTGATGCCCTGGCCGATCAGCAGGGTCGGCACCCTGTTGGCAAATCCGTAGTAACCGATCGCCTGGCAAAAATTGAAGATGACGAGCATGATCAGGCGGGAACGATACGGCGGCTGCCAGAGCTCCGCAAACGACGCCTTGACCCGCTTGGGCAATTCGATGGCGGGCAACGGCGGCGGAAGAGGGCGGCCGCACTGACGCTCGACCGCGGCTTCGATCTTCCCCACGACACGTTCGCCTTCCTCCACGCGGCCCTGCAACGCAAGCCAGCGCGGGCTTTCCGGCACGGCGCGCCGAATGAACCAGACGACGACGGCGCCAAGGGAGCCGATCAGTACGACCCAGCGCCACCCGTCTATCCCGAGCACGGTGGTCGGCACCAGCCAGTACGACAGAATGGCCGCTACCGGAGCGGCGGCGAACATGACCATCTGGTTGAAGGCCATGGCCCGGCCGCGCATGTGCTGCGGAACCAGTTCAGTGACGTAGCTATCGATCGTGACAATCTCTATGCCTACGCCAATGCCGGTAATGAAGCGCCACAACACCACGCCCTCGGCGGTATGCTGGAAGGCCATGAACGCCGAGCCCACCGAGTGCCAGAGCAACGAGAACGTGAACACGGCACGGCGGCCATAGCGGTCCGGTAGCCAGCCAAAGCCGAACGTGCCGACGAACAACCCGGCAAAGGTGGCGGCGATGAATCCGGCGATACCCTGGAAGCCGAAGAATGCCTCTGTGGTGGTCTGCAGCAAGCCGCTCTTTTCCATACCGGGCGCGATATAGCCGGTGAAGATCAGGTCGTAGACCTCAAAGAAGCCGCCCAGGGAAATAAGGAACACAAGCACCCATAGGTGACGTGCAACGGGCAGGCGATCCATGCGGGCGGAAAGGGCCGCGGCAGAACTGACAGACGGCGTGGAAAGAGGTGGGGCCAAATTGGATTGATCCGCCGTAATGGTCGGGGGCATGCTTGTCTCCGTGATTGCAGGCGGCTTTTATTCTTCTTGGGATGCCTGTCGGTGTTATTGCCACTGCCGCCGGGTCACTGGGGCCGGCGGCAGTGGCGGAGCGAGTGGACTATTCGGCGGCGAGTACGCCGCGCTTGATCTGATCGCGTTCGATCGACTGGAACAAGGCCTTGAAGTTGCCTTCGCCAAAGCCATCGTCCCCTTTGCGCTGGATAAACTCGAAGAACACCGGGCCGAGCAGCGTGTCGGAGAATATCTGCAGCAACAGGCGCGGCTCGCCTCCGGACGTGCTGCCGTCAAGCAGAATGCCGCGTGTTTTCAGTTGGTCGACCGGCTGCCCATGACCCGGAAGCCGTTCTTCGAGCATTTCGTAATACGTCTCGCCGGGTGCCGTCATCAGGGGCACGCCAGCCATGGCGAGGCTGTCGATCGTAGCCAGCAGGTCGTCGCTCAGCAGCGCAACGTGCTGGATGCCTTCACCGTTGAACTTCATCAGGAACTCCTCGATCTGGCCCGCGCCCTTCGACGACTCTTCATTCAACGGGATGCGGATCTTGCCATCCGGAGCGGTCATTGCCTTGGAAGTCAGCCCGGTGTACTCGCCGGATATGTCGAAGTAACGGATCTCGCTGAAGTTGAACAGACGCTCATAGAAATTCGCCCAGAATGCCATGCGGCCGCGGTACACGTTGTGCGTCAGATGATCGACCAGTTTCAGCCCGTGCCCGACCGGATGCCGATCAATCCCTTCGATGAACTCGAAGTCGATGTCATAGATTGATTTTCCGTCCTCGAAGCGGTCGATGAGATACAGCGGTGCGCCACCAATCCCCTTGATGGCTGGTAGGCGAAGTTCCATAGGGCCCGTGGCCATCTCCATCGGCTGCGCGCCCAACTCGAGCGCCCGCTCGTACGCCTTGTGCGAGTCCTTCACACGGAACCCAAGGCCGCAAGCCGACGGGCCATGTTCGGAGGCAAAGTATGCTGCCGGGCTCTTCGGCTCGCGATTGACGATGAAGTTGATAGCACCCTGGCGGTATAGCAGCACATCTTTCGAGCGATGACGGGCAACGAGTGTGAATCCGAGTTTCTCGAAGATAGGTTCCAGCGTGTTGGGCGTGGGCGATGCGAATTCCACGAACTCGAACCCCATCAGGCCCATCGGATTTTCGAACAGGTCAGTCATCACAAGCTCCGTAATCTAGTAATTGGTGGTCGCAGTCGGCGCGGTCAAGCCCGCTGTCATCGCCGTACGCGCGTCCGTAGGATCATCCGAAGGCGTAGCGATTGGCCGCCACGCAGTGCTGCGGCAGTCTTGCGCCGTATCCGTCAAAGGTATCGATTCAGGCCGTGGCTCCGCTGATCAGGCGCACAGAGATCTCTTGCGTTTGGTTTTCCACCTCCGCCAAGGCCTCGCCCATACCCGGACGGCGGCCCAGCGGGGCAACGGGATGGGATCAGTCATGCCATCCCTGGTTTGCATCGGGGCCAGTCTTTCGCTTGCCGTCAGGTGCGGGTCGTCGAACAGTTATTTGGGCCGCATGATCGCGATGTATGAATCTTAGAGTTTCCGAAGGGCGCGCACCGAGGTAGTTTGGAACGGATATGATTCCAATCAGGAAGATCAGAAATGGCGGGGGCGGGGGCGGGGCCGGAGGTGGAGGGCGCGGAAGGCATCCTAAGGTCCGGGCAGCAGGAGTTGTGCATGAGCCGGCATGGGCACCAGACGCTTGAAACTTCGCTATGGGCAGGTGCGACCGTGTTTTAGGGGGGGCCACCAGTCCTTGTGGCTTTAAGCGGGGGAAGTTGTGTCGCTCGCCAAGCCATTCAGACGCGCTTCTGCTGCGTTTGGCTGCAGCGATCTCCGTGGGAGACATCAAAGCGCGGTGCGACGAGTGCGGCCGCGCCGGCTCGACCCAGCGTTGGTGCGGCGTCGGCCGACGCAGGAACGCACGGTAGGCGGTGGCGTCTTCCGTCGCCAGCGACGATAGTGCCTTCGGCATTCCGAAAACCATCACGGTGAGCCGAGACGGAGGCAGCTGTTGAGGTACAGGGATCGTGCGAGCGATGCTCACCATGCGTAAGACCAATCACATGACCAAAACGCTCTGATTTCTATGCGAATTTTGTCCTTAAGTACGCTTTTCGGCAGTTGCTGAAAGGCAACGTCAGGGCTATGGATGCTCAGCATTCGTGAAGTGTAGTAAAGATGCTCCTCCAACTCTGAGTACAAAATCCGGAAAATCAATAATTTAGCGATTCGTCCGTACTAACATTACTACGATTTTTCAAGTAGTAATGTTGTTACCATCCGCCTGCGCGAAGTAATGTTGATCCGATCGGAGGTCCGTCGCTTGGTTACATCTTTACTACGTTTCACACCGACTACGCGGCTTCGATCTCGTTGAGTAAAAAGAGCGTTCTCGCGCTTCATGGCCTAAATAGCTGGAATCTAAGGCGCTGAACAAAAAGCCTGACCGCCTTGTCGCCGCGTGAGAGTAGGAGCGCAGGGGACACGTGCTCCCCGAACTGCAGCATTAAAGGAGAGCCGTGAGACGGTGAAATGAGCGCAATCAGGGCGCGTATCAACTTTACTACCCAAACGGAACATCATTACTACACTTCACGCCACCGGAACATTCTTTCGCATGGGAAAGCGACAGTCGCATGAACGATGAGCGGAAAAATGCAACGCTCTTATCAATGCTGAGCGTGGCTCGCATGAACCTCGATCTTCAACAGTAGCGCATTACGGCATCTGCGCGCCCAGGGACAGAAATACGTCAGCGAAGCGATGCTGTTTGAGGCCATCGATGAACAGCGACGGATCGTTGCGCGCGCAAGAACGCAATCATTGGGCGCAAGCCGTCGAGGCACTGTCTTGAAGGATCCGGTGCCAAGGAACGCTCGGCAAGAGAGTTCTCAAGTTCGGCAAAGCGAAAGCGCATCGGTGAAACCTACTGAGGCGTCCGTCGACTACAGCAAGCCAGCCATAGCGTACGATATCGAGCAATGGTGATCCGTAATGGGCGAGCTACTCACACATCTTCTGCCTGCTGCAAGACCATTGGCTCAGTGCGATGACAATGTTCGGATTCGAGGGCTGGCCCGTAACCGATGGATCGATTACCCGCGTGCCACGCGGGCGCTGGAGATTCTTGAACGACTCATCCAGACACCTGAGCGCGAGCGTATGCCATGCATGTTACTGCATGGAGACTCCAATATCGGAAAGACGCAGATCATCTCCAAGTTTCGGCGTCATCATCCGCCCGAGTATGACGAGGAGAAGGGCGTTGAGATGTGCAAGATTGTCGCCATGCAGATGCCGCCGACACCTGATCAGCAGCGATTCTATGCGTCACTGCTTTTCGAGCTGGGGGCGCCTTTCAATGCTACAGCCCGGCTTTCCGCGCTCGAGAAGCTGACCCGAGAGCTTCTTCGGAAGGTAGCGCCGCGGATGCTGATTGTTGATGAGGTCCATCACTTGCTGGCAGGAAGCTACCGGGAACAGCGGGCATCCTTGAATCTGCTGAAGTTTCTGGCGAATGATTTGAGAATCCCCATCGTCCTCGTTGGCACCCAAGACGCCGTGATTGCGTTGCAAACGGATCCGCAGATGGTGAGCCGGTTCACACGCTTCGAAATTCCCAGGTGGAACAAATCAGAGGCCTTCCGATGCCTCCTTGCTGCCTTTGAACGAATTCTGCCCCTTCGACGGCCGTCGAACCTGGCGCGGAAAGAGATGGTTCAGGCGATTCTGGCGGCGAGCGGCGGACTAACCGGGGAGGTATCGCGGGTGCTCAATGTCGCGACTGAACTCGCCATTCGCGACGGCAGAGGGGAGATCGAACTTGGCCACATCGAGAATGCAGCGCGAGGTCTCCTGTGCTGAGCTTGTGAGACCTTGGCCGGTGGCGCCACGTCCGTTTGACGACGAGGCCTTTGGCGGCTGGCTGGGGCGCTTGGCAGCCACGTATCGAATCAGCGTCCCGCAGCTATGGGCAAGTGGGCAGCTTGGGGCATTCCCCTACTTGCCCCGCTGTGGATGGTTGCTGTTTCCGCCGGTTGACGAGCTGGTGCTTGCCCGCCTCGCAGCGCTGACTCACGTTAACATCGACAGACTAGTGGCGATCCAAACACCAGCAGCGTGGGTGTCCGACCGACGCGGCCTTTCATTCTGCTTCGAGTGCCTCGCTCTGAATCCCCTCGATGTCTTTTCGCCTCGCTGGAAACGTGAGTGGCTGAAGCCGGAGGCAACTGTCTGTGAAATTCACGATCACCGCCTCCAGGCCATCTCATCGTTCAAGCTACACCAGCTCAAAAATCTCAATGCAGTGATCCGTTGGGTAGGGAAACAGTACGCGCGGGATCGCGAGTCGTTCCGAAGCCTCCTTGGCACACCACGTTCGCAGTATTGGTGCGCACCATTCGCAGAATTAACGATCGGCAACAGCAGCGGACCGCTTCCATTGCATTGCCGGAACGCCGCTTCAGAGGTCGGCCGCCGCGCAGGCCGCATCGAGCGTCTGGCCGACCAGCGTCGAGATCGTCATCGGCCCCACCCCACCGGGCACCGGCGTCACCGCCAGGCAGCGCTGTACGAGGCCGGTCGGTTCGATGTCGCCTATGCCGCCCTGGTGGTAGCCGGCGTCGATGACCACGGCACCGTCCTTGATCCAGTCCGCGCGAATGAAATGCGGCTTGCCCACCGCGCCGACCAGGATGTCCGCGCGCCGCACCTCGGCTTCGAGATCCACCGTTCGCGAATGGCATAGCGTGACGGTGGCATGCGCGTTGGACAACATCAGCGCCATCGGCTTGCCGAGGATGGCGCTGCGTCCGACGACCACCGCGCGCTTTCCGGCGAGCCCGATGCCATGGTGTGCTAGCAGCGACATGATGCCGGCCGGCGTCGCGGAGCCGAAGGCGGGCTCACCCAGCGCCATCCGTCCGAACCCCAAGCTGGTCACGCCGTCGACATCCTTGGCAATGTTGATGCGGTCGAAGCACTGCCGCTCGTCGATCTGCGCTGGCACCGGATGCTGCAGCAGTATGCCATGCACGTCGGGGTCCGCGTTCAGCGCATCGATTTCCGCGAGCAGCTGCGCGGTCGTGGTATCGGCGGGCAGCATGACCGCGCGCGACGCCATGCCGATCGCGCGGCAGGCATTGCCTTTCATTTTGACGTAGGTCGCGGATGACGGGTCGTCACCCACGAGAATGGTCGCGAGTACGGGCACGGCATCGCCGTTGGCCGCCTTGAGCGCACGCACGCGCTCGGCAAACAGGGGCGCGCGCAACGCGGCAAGCGCCTTGCCGTCCAGGATGATGCAGTCCATGTCCCGTTCCTTGTTGTCGATGCCGAAGCCTGCCGCGTTCACTTGAACACGATCGTCTTGTTGCCGTTCAGGAACACGCGCCTTTCGATATGGAACCTCACCGCGTTGGCAAGCGCCATCTTCTCCGAGTCCCGCCCGGCGGCGACGAGCCGTTCCGGGCCGAACGTATGGTCGACGGACTGAACCACCTGCTCGATGATGGGGCCTTCGTCCAGGTCTCCGGTCACGTAGTGCGCGGTGGCGCCGATCAGCTTCACACCGCGCTCGAATGCCTGGTGATAGGGCTTGGCGCCCTTGAACCCGGGAAGAAACGAGTGATGGATGTTGATCGCCTTGCCTGACAGCTTGCGGCACAGATCATCCGACAGCACCTGCATGTAGCGCGCCAGCACCACCAGCTCGCTGTTCGTCGACGCCACCAGCTGCAGGAGCTTGCCCTCCTGCTCGGCCTTGGCATCCGGCGTGACCGGCAGCACGTGATAGGGAATGTCGTGCCGCTCCACCATCGGCCGCAACGCCTCGTGGTTGGACACCACCGCCGTGATGGTCATCGGCATCTCGCCGGTGCGCTGGCGGTACAGAAGGTCTTCGATGCAGTGGTCAAACCTGGACACCATCACCAGCACGCGCGCCTTCTCCGCCATTGCACGCATCTCCCACTCCATGCCGAATCGCTTCGCGGTCGCCCGGAACGCGTCGCGCAGTTCGTCCAGCGTTGGAGCCGGCGTCGTGTCGGTACGGAACACCACGCGCGAGAAGTAGCGCATGTGGTCCTCGTCGTCGTACTGCGCCATCTCGGTGATGTTGCAGCCCCGGTCCGCCAGGAAATTGCCGATCGCCGCGACGATGCCACGCGTGCCCGGACAGGCGACCTTGAGAACGTAGGCCTCGGGCCTCGCATTGGATGAGGGATGTGATGGGTACGTCATGGCGTTTTCCAGTGGTGAAGGGTTTCGGCTGGCGGCGTTCTGCAACGCGTTTCCGATGCGGGTCTTGTCTTCCAATTTTCCTCAATGCGAAAAATAGTCTATGAAAATTTTTCTTGCAACAATTTTTTGAAGCATATATATTTTCTTCGCGAACATGATGTTTTGTTTTTAGCGGCTGCTGCAAAGCGTGAATTTTTTGCCTTGCCCGCCGGCCGATACCGATTCGCGTCATTGCCTTCCACCGGGCGGGAGAGCAGGCAGGGTGCCGTGCCAGCCTGGCCTTGCCGGTCAACAGGATAGAAAAGGATTCAGTCATGTCAGGCAGCGTTCCCTCGCAAACGGAAGTGGTGATCGTCGGTGGCGGCATCGTCGGATGCTCGATCGCCTATCACCTCACCAAGCTGGGTATCAAGGACGTCGTCCTTCTCGAGCGGCGCCAGTTGACGTGCGGCACCACCTGGCACGCAGCCGGCCTGATCGGGCAACTGCGCAACAGCCGCCAGATGACCGAACTGGCGAAGTACACGTCAGAACTGCTCTATGAACTGGAGCGCGAGACCGGCCAGGCCACGGGCTTCAAGCAGAACGGCTCGATCAGCCTCGCGCTGAACGTGGCGCGCTTCGAAGAACTCAAGCGCGGCGCTTCGATGGCGAAGAACTTCGGCCTCGACGTGCAGGTGGTCGGTCCGGACGACATCGCCAAGCTCTGGCCGATGCTCAACCTCGACGGCGCGGTTGGCGGGGTGTTCTTGCCCAAGGACGGGCAGGCAAACCCCACGGACATCACGCAGGCGTTCGCCAAGGGCGCGCGCATGCGCGGCGCGACCATCGTCGAGAACCTGAAGGTGGAAAAGCTGCTGGTCGAGAACGGCCGGGCGGTCGGCGTGCAGACGGAACAGGGTATGATCAAGGCGAGCACCGTGGTGCTGGCCGCCGGCATGTGGTCACGCGAACTCGCCGCGCAGGTAGGCGTGTCGATTCCGCTCCATGCGGCCGAGCACTTCTACATCGTCACCGAAGCGGTCGAAGGGCTGCCGGGCAACCTGCCGGTACTGCGCGTGCCGGACGAATGCGCGTATTACAAGGAAGACGCCGGCAAGCTGCTGCTCGGCGCGTTCGAGCCCGTGGCCAAGCCGTGGGGTATGGCCGGTATTCCAGAGAACTTCTGCTTCGACGCCTTGCCCGACGATTTTGACCATTTCGAGCCGATCCTGACCAGCGCGGCGCAGCGCGTGCCAGCGCTCGAACATACCGGCATCAAGACCTTCTTCAACGGCCCGGAAAGCTTCACGCCGGACGACCGCTACCTGCTGGGCGAAACGGCCGAGGTAAAAGATCTGTTCGTCGCCTGCGGCTTCAATTCGATCGGCATCCAGAGTTCGGGCGGCGCCGGCAAGGCGCTGGCGCAGTGGGTACACGACCGCAAGGCGCCGATCGACCTGTCCGACGTCGACGTCCGCCGCATGCATCCGTTCCAGAGCTCGCGCAGCTACCTGCACGACCGCACCACCGAGACACTGGGGCTGCTGTACGCAATGCACTGGCCGTTCCGGCAGTTCGAGACCGCGCGCGGTGCGCGCCGCTCGCCGCTGCACGACAGGCTGGTCGCGGCCG
This sequence comes from Cupriavidus sp. 8B, assembly GCF_054589115.1. Classification (NCBI taxonomy): domain Bacteria; kingdom Pseudomonadati; phylum Pseudomonadota; class Betaproteobacteria; order Burkholderiales; family Burkholderiaceae; genus Cupriavidus; species Cupriavidus sp. 8B. The sequence goes on from NZ_BAAILO010000181.1 coordinate 49,783, forward strand.
GCGCGGTGATGGGCGAGCTGAGCGGCTGGGAGCGCGCCAACTGGTACGCCGAGCCCGGCAGCAACGCACGCTACGAGTACAGCTGGGGCCCGCAGAACTGGTTCGCGAACAGCGCCGCCGAGTGCCGCGCCGTGCGCGACGCCGTGGCCCTGTTCGACCAGACCTCGTTCGCCAAATTCATGGTGCAGGGGCCGGACGCCACGCGCGCACTCAATTGGATCTCGGTCTCTGACGTGGACGTGCCCATCGGCAAGATGGTCTACACGCAGTGGCTGAACCCCTACGGCGGCATCGAGGCCGACCTGACCATCACGCGCACCGGCTCCGAGTCGTATCTCGTGGTGACCGCAGGCGCCACCCAGACGCGCGATTTCTCCTGGCTGCAACGCAATATCCCGGATGGACTGCGCTGCGTGGCCACTGACATCACGTCCGGCATGGCCGTGCTGAGCGTGATGGGCCCGAACTCGCGCGCGCTGCTGGAGAAGGTATCCGGCGAAGACCTGTCCAACGCGGCCTTCCCGTTCGCCACGTCGCGCGAAATCCAGCTCGGCTATACGCGGGTTCGCGCCAGCCGCATCACCTTCGTCGGCGAACTGGGGTGGGAACTCTATATCCCCATCGAGTTCACCGTGCACGTGTACGAGCAGCTGATGAAGGCCGGCGAGCCGTTCGGCCTCAAGCTGGCCGGGTATCACGCCATGAACAGCTGCCGCACGGAAAAGGGCTACCGCCACTGGGGCCATGACCTGACCACCGAAGACAACCCGCTCGAAGCCGGGCTCGGCTTCTGCATCGCCTGGGAGAAACCGGGCGGCTTCATCGGCCAGGACGCAGTACGCCGCGTGAAGGAAGCCGGCCCGCTCAAGCGGCGCATGGTGCAGTTCCGCCTGGCAGACCCGACCCAACTGCTTTATCACGAGGAACCGATCTCGTGCGACGGAAAGATCGTCGGCTCCATCAGTTCCGGCATGTACGGGCACCGTCTCGACGCATCGCTCGGCATGGGCTACATCACCGCGGAAGAAGGCATCACGGCGCAGTGGCTCGCGCAGCAGCGGTTCGAGATCGAGGTGGCGTGGCAGAAGATTCCCGCCGTCGCCAGCCTTGCGCCGTTCTATGACCCGACCAATGCGCGCATCAAGTGCTGAAGTACTGAAGTTCCGAGGTGCCGAGGTGCCGGCAGGCGCGAAGCCGACTGACAGCAACCCTGTCGCGCCCTCCGGTCAACGATCGCGGCAGCGCATATTACCGATTCAGGAGCAACGATGAAAGTGCTGGTGGCAGTCAAGCGTGTGGTGGATTTCAACGTCAACATCCGCATTAAATCCGACCTCAGCGGCGTGGAGACCGCTAACGTCAAGATGTCGATCAACCCGTTCGACGAGGTCGCGGTGGAGCAGGCGGTACGGCTGAAGGAACAGGACGTCGCGACCGAGGTCGTCGCGGTGTCGGTCGGACCGGAAAAGGCGCAGGAAACATTGCGCACTGCACTGGCGATGGGCGCCGACCGCGCCATCCTCGTGCAGACGGATGTCACCACCGAGCCCCTGGGCGTTGCCAAGGCGCTCAAGGCGCTCATCGCGCGCGAGGAGCCGGCACTGATCCTGCTAGGGAAACAGGCGATCGACGACGACTGCAACCAGACCGGGCAGATGCTTGCCGGGCTGCTGGGCTGGCCGCAGGCGACCTCGGCATCGTCGCTGACACTCGACGGCACGCGCATGACCGCCGCGCGTGAGGTGGATGCCGGCATTCAGCGCATCGAGGTCGGCCTGCCGGCGGTCGTCACGGTCGATCTCCGGCTCAACGATCCGCGCCATGCGTCGCTACCCAACATCATGAAATCGAAGAAGAAACCGCTCGACATCCTGACGCCGGAAGCGCTTGGCATCGACGTCTCGCCGCGTACGGTCACGATGGAAGTCCGCTCGCCGACGGAGCGCACGGCAGGAAAAAAAGCCGCGTCGCTCGACGAACTGGCGCACGAGATCCAGGTCATCATGGAGGGTCAGTGACATGAGCGCGCTCGTCTATGCGGATCATGACAATGCTGTGCTCGCGCCGGCAACGCGCCACGCCATCACCGCGGCCCGGCAGATGGCCACTTCGGTACACGTGATCGTGGCGGGCCGCGGCTGCGGCGCCGTGGCGCAGGCTGCGGCACGCATCGAAGGCGTGGACCGGGTCATCGTGGCCGAGGGTGAGGGACTGGCGCACCATCTGCCCGAAAACGTGGCCCCGCTGCTGGTGCAGCTGGCCGCCGACTACGGACATGTGGTTGCCCCGGCCACCAGCACAGGCAAGAACGTGCTGCCTCGCGTGGCCGCGCTGCTCGACGTGAGCCAGGTTTCGGAAATCTCGGCGGTGATCGCACCAGACGTGTTCGAGCGCCCGATCTACGCGGGCAATGCCATCGCCGTGGTGAAATCGACCGACAGCAAGCGGGTCGTGACCGTTCGCGCGACGAAATTCGCCGCAGCCGCCGACCGCGATGCCGCCTGCCCGGTCGTGGCGATGCGCTTCGACCAGGCGGCCTGCGTTTCGCGCTTCATCGAGCAGGACCAGGCCGATCCCGGCCGCCCGGATCTGACCACGGCGGCGGTCGTGGTGTCGGGCGGTCGCGGCATGGGCTCGAAAGACAGCTTCGGCCTGCTGGAAAGCCTGGCGTGCGCGCTCGGCGGAGCGGTGGGCGCGTCGCGCGCGGCCGTCGATGCCGGCTTCGCTCCCAGCGATACGCAGGTGGGCCAGACCGGCAAGGTGGTGGCGCCCAAGCTCTATATCGCGGTGGGCATCTCCGGCGCGATCCAGCATCTCGCAGGCATGAAGGACTCGGGCAAGATCATCGCCATCAACAAAGATGCGGACGCACCAATCTTCCAGGTCGCCGATATCGGATGGGTGGGCGACCTGTTCGAGGCCCTGCCGCAACTGACGCAGGCCGTCGACGCGAAATAGCCGCGAAGCCGGGAAGCCGGCAGGTAAGAAGCGCCGGCGGCGGGCAACCGCCCGGCGCACACTGGGCGACGGTAGGGCCAGCCCGGGACGGATGACAACAGCAAACACAGCGCACCAGCCGAAGCGCGATGCAAGAAAGGGAAATGACGGCGGGCAGGCAAGCCGCCCGGCGTCATTGTTTTTCGCCGCGACGATGCACCGCCGTGACAGACGGCGGCGCATCGGCGAATGGCCATGATGAACGCGACATCGCGGTTCCTCCCCTCCAAGGTAACGATCATGCAGAGCCAGAGTCAAACCTTTGTCAGCTTTCGGCGCGTCCGGAAGACCTATGACGGCGAATCCCTCGTTGTCCGGGACCTGAACCTCGACATCCGCAAGGGCGAGTTCCTCACGCTGCTGGGCCCGTCGGGCTCCGGCAAGACCACGTGCCTGATGATGCTGGCGGGATTCGAATATCCCACCGACGGAGAGATCTGGCTCGACGGGCAATTGCTCAACCGCATCCCGCCACACAAGCGTGACATCGGCATGGTGTTCCAGAACTACGCGCTGTTTCCGCACATGACGGTGGAGCAGAACCTGGAATACCCGCTCAAGGTGCGCAAGATGCCCGCAACCGAACGCGACACCCGCATCAAGCGCGCGCTCGGCATGGTCAACATGGCGCAGTTTGCCAAGCGCATGCCCGCGCAGCTGTCGGGCGGCCAGCAACAGCGCGTCGCGCTGGCGCGTGCGCTCGTGTTCAACCCCAAGCTCGTGCTGATGGACGAGCCGCTGGGCGCGCTGGACAAGCAGTTGCGCGAGCACATGCAGCTCGAACTGAAGGCCCTGCATCAATCGCTCGGACTGACCTTCGTCTACGTCACGCACGACCAGAGCGAAGCGCTCACCATGTCGGACCGCGTCGCCGTGTTCGACCAGGGCGTGATCCAGCAGCTCGACAAGGTCGACGCGCTGTACGAAACGCCGGAGAACCTGTTCGTCGCCAACTTCATCGGCGACAGCAATGCCATGCGCGGCACGGTGGTTAGCACCGACGGCAACTACTGCACCCTGCGCATCGACGATGCCACCACGGTACGCGCGCTCAACGCCGGCAAGCTCGGCGTGGGCGCCACCGCGACCGGCATCGTCCGCCCCGAGCGGGTATCGATTTCTACCGGCCCGGCCCAGGGCCGGAACACTATCACCAGCGAGACGCTGGGCGCCATCTATTTTGGCGACCACGTGCGGCTGCGCTGCCGGCTGCCTGGCAACACGGAGTGCATCGTCAAGGTGCCGCTAGAACAAGACGTGGCCGCCCGCATGCCGCCGGGCAGCACCGTCGCGCTGTCTTTCCACGAGGATCATCTGAGGGTTTTTGGTTAAATGAGCATCGTGATCCCCCATCCCAACGTGCACCAGCGCGAACTCTCGCGCTCGCTGCGACTCGTCAACCTGCGCAGGCACGCCTCGGCGCTGCTGCTGGTCGCGCCGCTGGCGCTGTTCCTGTTCTTGGTCTTCATGACGCCGGTGGCCTCGATGATCATGCGCTCCGTCGAAAGCCCCGAAGTCTCGAATGCCCTTCCGAACACGACGGCGGTGCTGCGCCATTGGAACCCGGCGAGCCCCATCCCCGACGAAGCGTTCCGCGGCTTGCTGCTCGACATCGAGCGCAACGGCGGCGACAACGACGCGGGCAAGGCGGCCGGCCGCCTGAATAGCCAGAAGGAAGGGTTTCGCTCGCTGTTCTTCAACACAGCCAACGCCCTGCCGTTCGACGAGCACGATGCGGCTATGCCGGCGGCCGAAGTGCGCCGCAAGCTGACGGAAGTCGACCCGCGCTGGGAAGACCCGGCCTACTGGAACGCCATCGCGCGCAACGCGTCGCGCCATACCACCCAGTATCTGCTGGCCACCATGGACCTGAGCCGAGACAGCGAAGGCAACCTGATCTCGGTGGATGGCAAGGCGTCGGCCTATCGCCAGATATTCCAGCGCACGTTCGCCATCAGCGCCTGCGTGACGGTGCTTGCGCTGCTGCTCGGCTACCCGCTAGCCTACTGGATCGCGACGATGCCGCCGCGCAAGGCCAATCTCGTCATGATCCTGGTGCTGCTGCCGTTCTGGACTTCGATCCTGGTCCGCATTTCGGCATGGATCGTTATTCTGCAGGGTTCGGGCCTGGTCAACCAGGGACTGATGCAGCTCGGCTGGATTTCCACGCCGCTGCCGCTGCTATTCAACCGCACCGGCGTGCTGATCGCCATGACCCACATCCTGCTACCGTTCGCCATCCTGCCGCTGTACAGCGTGATGAAGTCGGTGCCTGCGAGCTACGTGAAGGCCGCCGTCTCGCTGGGCAGCCACCCGTTCGGCGCGTTCTGGAAGGTGTATTTCCCGCAAACCCTGTCTGGCGTCGGTGCCGGAGGCCTGCTGGTGTTCATCTCCGCGCTGGGCTACTACATCACGCCGGCCCTGCTGGGCGGCGCGGGTGACCAGATGGTGAGTTACTACATCGCCTACTTCACCAACGTGTCGCTGAACTGGGGCATGGCGTGCGCGCTCGGCGTGATCCTGCTGGCCATCACGCTGGTGCTGTTCGGCATCTACCGCAAGATCGTCGGTACCGACATGAAGATGAGCTGACAATGAAAGCCCCTGCCCGCTTCGCCCCTTACACGTCGCCGGTCGAGATCGCCTGGCACTACCTGCAACGCGTCATGAACGTCGCGATCCTGCTGTTCCTGATCGCGCCGATCCTGGTCATCATTCCGCTCTCGTTCAACGAGAACACGTTCCTGATGTATCCCATCCACAGGTTCTCGCTACGCTGGTACGAAAACCTGTTCACCTCGGTCGACTGGATACGCGCGGCCCGCAACAGCTTCATCGTCTCGCCGATCGCCACGCTGCTTGCCACGGTGCTGGGCACGCTGGCCGCGCTGGGCCTGAACAAGGCGACGTTCCGCGGCAAGGGCATCGTGATCGGCGTGCTCATCTCGCCGATGATCGTGCCGGTGATCGTGACCGCGGTGGGCATGTACCTGGTGTTCGCTCGCTGGGGCCTGTCGGGCAGCTACCCCGCCATGATCATGGGCCACACGGCCATCGCTGCGCCGTTCGTGGTGATTACGGTCAACGCCACGCTGGCCGGCTTCAACCAAAATTATGTGCGGGCCAGCCTCAGCCTGGGCGCGTCGCCGTTGCGCACGTTCTTCTCGATCACGCTGCCCATCATCGGACCGGGTGTCATCTCGGGCGCTCTGTTCGCGTTCGCGACATCGTTCGACGACGTCGTGCTGACGCTGTTCCTGGCCGGCCCCACGCAAGGCACCCTGCCCTTGCAGATGTTCACCGGCATCCGCGAGAACATCACCCCAACCATTGCGGCACTCGCCACCATCCTGATCGTCTTCTCCAGCCTGCTGCTGGTGGCGATGGAATGGCTGCGCGCCAGAAGCGCCGCGAGGCAGACGGGCCGCTAAGCACGCCGCCTGCATCACGGCTTCGGGCGCGTCCGCCGGCTGTGGACTCCATCTCTTCCCCAGCGCACGCGCCCGGGCGCACGGCATTCGCCTGCGCGCCGCGGTGGCTCGCGCTCCCCATGACGCCCCGGCGCCGCTTTCGACAGGCCCGGATAGCACGCAGACGCCGAGGAAACCGTCAACATCAATTCCTCTTGAGAAAATTTATTGACTTATGTTTTTCTGTTTAATATCTTTGATTCCGTTATTTTTATATTCGTGAGTTAAGACCGGATCTTTCTTCCCCAAGAAGAAACCAGCCAACAATGGATGCGAGCGGGCCGGACCGTAGCCGGATGAGAGCCTGCCGTGTCGCCGACCAATTTTTTGATCACGACGATAGGTAATGCCATGCACAGCTTCAAATCGATATCCGCGTTTGTCTGTCTGGCGGGGGGTTTCACTCTCGCGCATGCCGACGACCTGGTGACAGTGAACTACGGCGGTGTTGTTGGCGAGGCGCAGAAGCAGGCCTGGGTCGCCCCGTTCACCAAGGCATCGGGCACCCCCGCCGCGGCCATCTCGTACACGGGCGACCAGGCCAAGATCAAGGCCATGACGACTTCCGGCGATGTCGTCTGGGATGTGGTGGAAATCGGCTCGCAGAATCTCGGCCGCGGCTGCCAGGACGGCCTTTACGAGAAGCTGGACTGGTCGAAGATCATCAAGAAGTCCGAGCTGTCCCCCGAGGCGGTCAGCCAGTGCGGCGCGGGCATCTTCGTGTCGTCCACGGTACTGGCGTACAACCCCAAGCTGGTCAAGGGCACGCCGTCGGGCTGGAAGGACTTCTGGGACGTGAAGAAATTCCCGGGCAAGCGTGGCATGCGCAAGGACGCGCACTACAACATGGAGATCGCGCTGATGGCCGACGGCGTTGCGCCGGCCGATGTGTTCAAGGTCCTGCGCACGAAGGAAGGCTTGGACCGCGCGTTCAGGAAGCTGGACGAACTGCGCCCGAACATCCAGTGGTGGGAAGCCGGCGCGCAGGCGCCCCAGATTCTCGTCTCGGGTGACGTGGTGATGACCACCGCCTGGAACGGCCGCATCAGCGCGGCGCAGAAGGAAGGCAACAAGGACCTGGCAATCTCGTGGAGCCAGAACATCGCCGACCTGGACTTCTTCGTCATCCCCAAGGGGACCAAGCGCAAGGCGGAGGCCGAGAAGTTCATCGCCTACGCCTTGAGCGAGGCCGGACAGAAGGCATTCTCCAATCTGATCACCTATGGGCCGGTGAACAAGGCCGCCTTGAAGGGACTCGACCAGAAGACGCTGGACAACCTGCCCAACTCGCCGGCCAACGGCAAGGACGCGCTGGTGGAGGACTTCAGCTTCTGGACTGACAATGGCGACGTGATCGACGCCCGCTTCAGCGCCTGGGCCTCGAAGTAAGTGGCCTCTCCGCGCGGGGCAGGAGTCTGCCCGGCGCCCTTCGTTCACCGGAAAGACGTATTCATGTCAGCAAAGCCATCATTGCCGCAGAGTCTCTGGGCCGCCACCGCGATCGCGCCGGGCCATTACCCTGAAGCGCGCGGCAACATCACGGTGCAGACCGTCGTCGTGGGAGCGGGTTACACCGGACTGAGCGCCGCCCTGCACCTCGCCGCGGCTGGCCAGAACGTACTTGTACTGGAAAGCGCCGAACCGGGCTGGGGGGCCTCCGGGCGCAACGGCGGCCAGATCATCTCCGGCCTTAAAATCAATCCCGACGAACTCGAAGCTATGTTCGGCGCGCAAGCCGGCGCGCGCATGGCCCTGACGATGGGCACCAGCTCGGAGCTGGTCTACAGCCTGATCGACCGCTACGGCATCGAGTGCCACGATCGGCGCACCGGGTGGATCCAGGCCGCGCATGCGCCTGTCGCGATGGACGACATGCTGCGCAAGCGCTTCGCGCAATGGAATGCGCGCGGCGTCGACTCGAAGCTGCTCGACCGCGACCAGGCGGCCGCTATGATCGGCTGCGCCCCCGGCAACTACGTCGGTGCCTGGGTGGACCCGCGCGGCGGCGTGTTGCAGCCGATGAGCTGGGCCCGCGGCCTCGCCGCCGCGGTCGTCAAGGAGGGCGGACGCATCGCCGCCAACAGCCCGGTCACGCGCCTGCGCGAGGAAGGCAATCGCTGGGTGGTGGAGACGCCGGCGGCCGTCGTTTCGGCCGAGCGCGTGCTCCTGGCCACCAATGCCTACACCGACCACCTCTGGCCGGGGCTGCGCCAGACGGTCGTGCCGGTATCGAGTTTCCAGGCGGCCACGGTGCCGCTGCCCGAAGACATTCGCAAGACCATCCTACCCGGTGGCCAGGGCGTGACCGACACACGCCGGCTCCTGCATTATTTCCGGCTTGACCACACGGGACGGCTGGTGATGGGCGGGCGCTCCCCGGTGGACGACGATCCCACCCTGGCCGATGCGGACAGCCTGCGGCGCGCGATCGCGCGCACCTTCCCGCAAGCGGCCGGCGTGCCGCTGGAGTTCGTATGGAGCGGCAAGGTGGCGCTGACCAAGGACTCGCTTCCCCACATCCACATCCTGGCGCCAAACCTGTTCACGGCACTGGGCTGCAACGGCCGCGGTGTGGCCAATGCCGCCATGCTCGGCAAGCTGCTCGCGTCGCTCGCCACAGGCACGCCGCCGGGTGAGCTGGCAATCCCCGTGACCGCCCCGGACAGGTTCCTGTTCCATGCATTCCAGCGCGTGGGCGTGCTGGCGGCGGCAACGTACTATCGCGTACTCGACCAGTTGGAGACTCAGCGCCGCGGGACGATGGATACCTGGCAACGCTGACGAGGCTGCCGCGGCATCGGGTGCGGCTGTCCAGATGTCCGTGGCAATGACGACGCATCTGCCGACTGACGGCTGTCCGGGATACGGAATGGCTTCGGCATGCCAATGCGAGAAAATGAAGAGGCTGCCGGATATAGGCGACCTCTTCATTTTTTGCAGGGATCGGGGGGACGCTCCGACGTCAATAGGTGGGCGGCGCAATCACCCAGACAACAACAGCCTCCGCGTCGCCGCGATTCGCCCAGCGGAACGGTTCGCGAACGATCCGGAAACTATCTCCGGCGGTCAGCTCAAAAAAATGTTCGCCGATCCACACGTCGAGCCGGCCCTTGACCACGTAGCCCTCTTCCTCGGTATCGCGCTGGCTGGGGTCCACCAGAGACGACCCCGGCTCGAACGTACTCAGAAAGGTTTCAAAAGTGCCGCCGATATTGGGCGACAGCAACTCCTCGACCAAGCCGTCCGTCACCGTGCCTAGCCGGCGGCGTGCGCCGGCACGCTGCACCCGCCCGACTTCGGCGGCCGGTTTCGACTCCGTAACGAAGAACCAGCCAAGCGGCACACCCAGCGACTGCGCCACGCGCTTGAGGTCCGAAATCGATATCTCGGCACGGCCGCGCTCCAGTTGGCTGATGAAGCTGGTAGAGCGCCCTGTGGCTATTGCGAGTTCCGCCAGCGTCTTGCTTCTGGCCTTTCTCAACTTCCGGATTTCCAACCCCAGCGCCACCGTATCCATTCCCACGTCATCGACGATGCTTGCTTTGGTTATGACCTGCGCGCTCTTTGGCATGCAAGACCTCTGCTCTTCGTACATGTTGGTTAAAAATATACCGCAAAAAATCCTCAAAAATAGAATTTCTCTATATTATTTTTTCACAAAGAGAACGAAGCCAACTTTTCGAATCGTTTGAGAGGGCGGCCGACATGGACTTCCCGCTGCTGTCACAATGAGTAATCCGTGCGCAGCTCAGATGAGCGCCCGAATATGGCGCTCGGCGGCATCACGCCATCGTCTGGCTGACGGTGGTCCGCAGCCGTCGTGGGAACGGCCTCAATACAAGCCGTCAGCGGGCCAGCATATCTCGGCGTTGCCGCTGTCGCCCTTACACCCTATTTGGGGGCGCTTGATTCCCGCGCAGTTTACCGGTGTAACCACCCCTAGTAGCCATGCGAGCTGGCGGGCGACGTTCTCCTGAAATCCCAATCCAATCAGTCAAGGCCATGGCCCAGCTAGGGATCGATCTGGACGCCACGCGGCACAAGCGGCGCCAGTTCGCGTGCACCTGTCCCGACTGGAGCGAGCGCAAGCCGCATCTTGACGGGGCGCTCGGGGCCGCATTGCTGGAAACCCTGCTGGACAGAGGCTGGATCGAGTCGACGCAGATGTCGCGGGCGTTTCGCGTGACGCCACGGTGGCATCGGGGAATCGAGAAAGTGGCGGCATGACCGGGGCAAACGGGCTACAAAGGAGCAACTAATGGCGATAGAACTGGACGACGACGCGCAGGACCCTGTAAGCCGGCTGTTTGCGCTAATCAATGTGGGAGATACCCAGCAGACCACGCAGCACCTGGCACTATTCGACGAGGCGCTGGAAGACACCGAGGAAAACGAAGCCGATGCCGATGCCGAATGCAGCTCTTCCAGATCAAAGAGATCATCGACTGGGAGGGAGGCTTCTACGTCGACTGGAAGGCGTCGAGGTCGTCCTTGCCGACCGGCTCGACGCCTTGCTGACTGCGGGCAAAATGCCGGACCTCGAGCAACTGCGGAGTGAGTTTGCGCCGCGGCAAGCGCAGTGTCCGGAGGTCGTGATCGAGACGCCAGCGGCATCGCTCTATGACGCGTTGCTCGACGAGGAGGTGACGGCATGAACACACCTGCAACCTACGATGCCGCGCGCCTGGGCCTGATGCTCAACGAACTGAGGTTGCCGACGATCGGCCGGCTATGGCCCGAATTTGAACAGCGCTCTGACAAGGAGGGCTGGCAGGCCGCACGGCTGCTTGGCGCACTGCTCGAGCACGAACTCGCCGAGCGGGTCAAACGCCGCATCGAACGACATCGCATCGAATCGCACCTTGATCCGACCAAGACGCTCGACAGCTTCGACTTCGGCATGGTGCCGATGGTCTCGAAGGCCCACGTGATGGCGCTCGCAACTGGCGACTCATGGCTAGAGAAAGGCGCCACGATCCTGCTGTTCGGGCCGCCGGGCGGCGGCAAGACGCATCTCGGCTCCGGCATCGGTCACGCTCTGATTGATGCCGGCTACCGCGTGCTGTTCACGCGCACCAGCGAGATCGTGCAGAAGCTGCAGGTGGCTCGTCAAAGCCTCCAGTTGCCGTCGATGCTCGGCAAGCTGGACCGCTTCGACCTGATCATCCTCGATGACCTGTCGTACGTGCGCAAGGACCAGGCCAAGACGAGAGTGCTGTTCGAGCTGATCGCAGAGCGGTATGAGCGGCGAAGTCTTCTGATCACGGCCAATCAGCCGTTCTCTGGCTGGAACGATGTGTTCCCCGACCCCTCGATAACGGTGGCCGCTATCGACCGCCTGGTCCATCACTCGACGATCTTCGAGCTGAACGTCGAAAGCTACCGGCGTCGCAACGCCAGCGACAACAAGCGTGCGCGGCGGCGTCAACTACCGGCCAAAGTAGTTGACGCTCTACATAAATCAAAAGGTTAGCGGTTTCCCTGTTAGCCTCCGTACCAAGATTACTTCCATTTTCCGAGTAGTAATCTTGGTACTCTCCGGCGGCGCGAAGTAATTCTGGAGCGATCGCGGGTCCGTCACTTAGTAGCATCTTTACTTTCTTTCGCTCTGACTACGCGGCTTCGCTCTCGTTGAGTAAGAGGAGCGTTCTCGCGAATCATGCCTAAAATAGGCTGCAATCTCAGCCGGGAACCAAATGCAAGGTGGCCTTGCCGTAGTGTGAGAGTAGGCACGCAGTGGACACGCATTCACCGAGCTGCGGAAGTAAAGGTGATGCTATGAGTGTAATCACGGGCGCGAATCAACGTTACTTCACAAAGGGAGCGCGATTACTACACTTCACGCCTGGAGAGACCTCGCCTCATGCCTGAAAGGAGCGAGGAGTCAGCTATGGACGTCCCCGATTTGCCAAGCTTCGCGCATCGTCGACGGTGAGAAAGGGAGATTGCAGCCATGTATCCGGATTTGGGTCGTAACTGGCCAAAATCGCAGTTGCTTCGCAGAGCATGCAGAACGCGCCCCACTGGAACGTTGTTTCGCATTGAAAAGCTAACAGTTGCATGATGAGCGCGGCTCGCACGAATTACGATCTTCGACACCCCGGTCGTGCCATACGGGATCAAATAAAATGCAATTAATCGCCATGACCAAAAGCCAACACCCCTGTGGCGTTAGCAATCGGGCCGCGACCAGTGGAGTGCTCGCCAGTGTGTGCCCGTCCTGCCTGCGGGCGACCATCAACAGACCTGCTAATACCAGACTAGCGTCCATGCCGAACACCTCTTTCAGGATCAGTGGTAGCGCGCCGCAGACAAACGCTTCTCGCGATCTCGGTTCCAATCACCGGCAGCACTAGCGGGCGCGTCTCACCGAACGCCGGGCCGCACGGGCACTGACCTCGCACCAGAAGTGCATTGCCTGTCGAGCCATACAATCTCTCCCGTCTCGCAGGTGCCTTTTGCCGTGACGGTGATCCGGGCTCGCGCCTCCGCTTCCATAAGGCCTGCAAGGCGAAATGTGAATGGTCTTTTTGGCGGGGCGTAGGAGCCTCGATTAGTATTTTCAGAGTTCGGCACATGCGCGGCCTGGTAAACGGCCTGCACTCCTATGTCCGACCAGTTTCTTGTAAAAGGCAGCCCGGCTGATGCCGATACTGGCGGCGGCGCGGGCTACATGGCCCGAACTGGCTGCCAGCGCTTGTAGTAGGTAGGTGGCTTCGAACTGGGCCATGGCATCGGCATAGTCTAGCTGCGGGGGCGCATGCATGGAGGCCTCGAGCGCTGTGGGGAGTGCCGGTATTGACGCCGGTCCTTGCACGCCTCGCACGCCAAGCAGGGGTGCCAGCATGTCGTCATCTACCTCGCCTGTGTCGTGCATCATCACCAACCGCTCGAGGATGTTGCGCAACTGGCGCACGTTACCGGGCCAATCATATTCGCCAAGCAGTTTCAGTGCGGCCTGCGTAAGCACAGGGGCGTCCCGCTCCGCTCGAGTGCAGATCTCTTCAAGCATTCCATAGGTCAGCGGCAGCAAGTCAGGCTGGCGCTCCCGAAGTGGCGGCAGGTATATCGGCAGAACATTGAGCCGGTAGTATAGGTCCGCGCGGAACTTGCCGGCTTCCACCAAGGCCGGCAGGTCGGCCGAGGTGGCGGCGATGATGCGCGCGTCTGAGCGGATGATGCGGTTCGAGCCGATGGGCTCGATCTCCTTCTCCTGCAAAGCCCTCAATAGTTTGCTTTGCAGCATGAGTGGCATGTCACCGATCTCGTCCAAGAACAGTGTGCCCCCGTCGGCGAGTTCGAATTTGCCCATACGGCCCTTGCGCTCGGCACCCGTGTAAGCGCCCGGCGCCGCGCCGAAGAACTCGACTTCCAGCAATGCCTCGGGAATGGCCGCCATGTTGAGGGTAACCAGCGGCCGCTCAGCGCGCGCCGAGGCCCCGTGAATGGCATGGGCCAGCAGTTCCTTGCCGGTGCCAGTCTCGCCCAGCAGCAACACCGGCGCATCGGCTTGTGCGGCACGGCGCGCCAGCCGTTTGACCTCCAGTGTGGCGGGGCAGTTGCCGACGAAGCTGGCGAAAGTGTACTTGGCCCGCCGCGTCTGTTCCAGCGTACGGCGCGTAGCCACCAACTCCTCCCGGACGCGGGTGTAATGCGTGAACAGTGGGGTGAGCGACTTGAGCTCGTCAAAGAGGGCAAAGCCAACCGCGCCGACGGTGTTGCCGTCGTTGTCCTTGATCGGCAGGCGCATCACGATCATCGGATCCTGCCGGGTTTCGAGGATATCGAGCAAGATCGGCTTGCCCGTTTCGACCACCTGGCGCATCAAGCTGTTGGGAATGACCCGCTCGCACTCCAGACCGATAGCCGCCTGTGGATCCTCGAAGCCGAATCGTGCGGCATATCGCTTGTTGATCCATACCACGCGCGCGTGCGCGTCGACAACAAGCGTCCCCTCGCTGAAATTCTCGAAGGTCCGGAATAGCGATTCCATCGCGCGCCGTGCAACGGCATCGTAATTGCCAAGCATGTTGCTGTCTTCGGCCTCGCGCAGTCTGTTCATCTTTGAGGTCTCCATATAGAGAATATTCTCCTATTGTAGACAGTGACTTGTCGATTTTTCTACACAGTGAGAATTTACATGTGGAGCAGTGGGGCGAAAGTGTCTAATGAAGCATGTATTGGCCTGGCACAATCGGTGCATTGATGCGGCACCCCCGCAGTGCGGTTCTACCCGCTCAGCGGAACGTGCGCGCGCGATTGGCCGACCCCGCCGTGACACGCGAAGCCCATAAAAAAACTCTCGCGGAGACTTCATGTCATTTGTTGTTGTCGTTGCAGCCCTTGTGTTTCTGATGCTCGTCGCCTACCGCGGCTACAGCGTCATCCTATTTGCTCCCATCGCCGCACTCGGCGCCGTAGTCTTTACTGATCCCTCCGCTGTCGCCCCAGCGTTCACTGGCATCTTCATGGAGAAGATGGTGGGCTTCGTGAAGCTGTATTTTCCGGTGTTCCTGCTTGGCGCGGTGTTTGGCAAGGTCATCGAGCTGTCCAGTTACTCACGCTCCATCGTCGCCGCCGCAATCCGCTATATCGGCAGCGCGCGCGCCAACGCCGTGATTGTTGCCGTGTGTGCCTTGCTGACCTATGGCGGGGTATCGCTCTTCGTGGTGGTGTTTGCCGTTTATCCTTTCGCGGCCGAACTCTATCGCCAGAGCAACATCCCCAAACGTCTGATGCCCGGTGCCATCGCGCTTGGCGCTTTCTCGTTCACAATGGATTCGCTACCTGGTACGCCGCAGATTCAGAATATTATTCCGACCACGTTCTTCAAGACCACCGCATGGGCCGCACCCGTGCTTGGAGTGGTGGGCGCGCTGTTCATCATCATCGTGGGCCTGGGCTACCTCGAATGGCGTCGGCGCGACGCATTCAAACGCGGTGAAGGCTATGGCATCTCGCTTCTGAATGAGCCGGAGCCGGTGCATACGCTGCATCTGCCGAATCCTTTGCTGGCAATTGCGCCGCTGGTGCTGGTAGGCGTGTCAAACTTTGCGCTGACCCGGATGATTCCCCAGTGGTACGGCGCGCAGAGCAGCGTCACGTTGCCGGGACTGGTCAAGGCAGTCACCATTCCGACTGCTACTGTGACCGCCATTTGGGCCGTGGAAGGGGCTCTGCTGCTGGGCATTGCGCTTGTGTTGCTGACGGCTTTCAGCGCTGTGCGCCAGCGCTTCGCCGAGGGCACGAAAACTGCCATCGGCGGCGCGCTATTGGCGGCGATGAATACTGCTTCGGAATATGGGTTCGGTGGCGTGATTGCCGCGCTGCCGGGTTTCCTGGTCGTGGGCGACGCCCTCAAGAGTATTCCCAATCCGCTGGTCAATGCCGCAGTTTCGGTGAGCTCACTGGCAGGTATTACTGGCTCGGCCTCGGGCGGTATGAGCATTGCGCTGGCGGCCATGGGCGATACATTCATCCATGGTGCCCAGGCGGTGGGTATTCCGCTTGACGTGTTGCATCGCGTAGTGTCTATGGCCAGCGGCGGCATGGACACGCTACCACACAATGGCGCAGTGATCACGTTGCTGGCTGTGACCGGCCTGACGCACCGTGAGTCATATCGCGACATCTTTGCGGTCACTCTGATCAAGACGCTGGCTGTCTTCTTTGTCATTCTTGTCTTCTACCTGACCGGGCTGATTTGACCACGTCATGCATGTGCGAAGGCTACCGCGCGTGCAGTGCCGATCCTTTTACTACAAGATTCCTATGACAACCCTGAACGGAAAGACTGCGCTCGTGACCGGCTCAACTAGCGGCATCGGCCTGGGCATCGCACAGGTGCTAGCCCAGGCAGGCGCCAATATCGCGCTCAATGGCTTTGGCGACACGAATGCTGCCCTCGCCGCCATCCAGGCAACCGGCGCGAAGGTAATCCATCATCCGGCCGACATGCGCAAACCGCAGGAAATCGCAGCCATGTTCGCCATGGTTCACGAGCACTTCGGCACAGTGGATGTCCTGGTGAACAACGCCGGCATCCAGCACGTGTCACCCATCGAGACGTTTGACCCACAGAAATGGGATGACATCATCGCCATCAACCTGAGCTCGGGCTTCCATACGACCCGGCATGCTTTGCACGGCATGCGCGCGCGCAACTGGGGCCGGATCATCAATATTGCCTCGGTGCACGGTTTGGTGGGGTCTGCTGGCAAGGCGGCCTACGTGGCAGCCAAGCATGGGTTGGTGGGGTTGACGAAGGTTACTGCCTTGGAAACGGCGAAAACAGGTGTGACCTGCAACGCCATCTGCCCGGGCTTCGTACTGACGCCGTTGGTGCAGAAGCAGATTGACGACTTGGCCGCAAGGGAAGGGCTGTCTCCGGACGATGCCCGGGCCCATCTGCTCGGTGAAAAGCAGCCGTCCGGCCGGTTCGTTACGCCCGAGGAGCTCGGAAACCTTGCACTGATGCTGTGCTCGCCGCTGGCGGCCGAGGTACGCGGCGCCACGTGGGCGGCCGACGGCGGGTGGACCGCTCAGTAAGCGTGCTCTTTCGCTACCAACCCCCGCAGACGGCTGCGCCAAAAGACCCATGATTCCGGCAATTTTGGTGCGGGGCACACGCAAGACATCCCAGGTACGGACCATTGCGCCATGCATCAACGCATTTTATAAACCAGCACTTTTGAATACTGCAAATCATGATCAGCCAGGAAAACCAGTTCTCTCACGTCAAACCAGGCGACACCGACTTCACCAGCGGTGGCTTGCGTGACTTCTTTGTCTACCGCGACCTTGGCATTGCAGAGGCAACCTGCGGCAAGGTCGTTGCCCATCTGGTACGTGCCAATAGCGCCCCCGAAGCCGGTACCGGCTGGCATGTCCATGGCGCCGACTTCCATATCGTCTTCATGCTGAAGGGCTGGGCAAAGTTCATGTACGAAGATAAGGAAACGCTGGTCGAGGCAGGGGACTGTGTGCATCAGCGACCTGGCATCCGCCATTTTCTGTTCGACTACTCGCCCGATATGGAGTACCTGGAAGTTGTGGGGCCGGCCGCATTTACCAGCGTGGGCGTGGAGGGCCCATGTGCCGTGCCGGCACCGGGAAGATGGTGACGCGCGCGTTATTCGTCGATTAGGGCGGCGGGCCCGCGGGCCTTAGGGACGGGTGTACATACTCTCGCCCATGTCAGGGATGCAGCAGCGGTCAGACAATAAACATCCGGCGGATGGCGCTGTCCCGCCCCATCAGAAAGCGCGCCCCACCAGAAAAGACTTACCGGACCCGCCGGCGAAAAGACGCACGAAAAGCCGAGTTCGCGTCGTCTGTTGGCGACGTTATTGCAGTCACCAGGGCACCGCAAGCCCCAACCCCACGGGCCATCGTCGTGCGGTCCAGCTTCACTCCCTGCCGGGCGTAAATCGCGGCTTGGCGGTACAGCGGTTGGTGATCAGCATATTTGCTGACCAGATCTTCCGGGTGGGAGGGGTTGCATCCGGGGCGGCTTCGGTTTCGGCCGCACCTTCTTCTGCCAGCAGATCTTCCAGTCGGGCCTCGAGCTGTTCGATCTGTCGGTCCAGCCTCTCGGACTTCTGGCCGAACTGCATCCGCCTTAGATCCTATGTATGAGGACGGGTCGGCAACTTCGCAGAGTGGTCCTAAAGTGAAGGTTCAAGTAACTTACTTTGGAGGACCACATCATGCAACCGACCCGCATCGATCATTTTATGCCGGCTAGCGAATTTTTGGCTGTAGCACTGGAGCTATCGGGCGGATCCTGGAAGATCGGCCTGCATGATGGCAAACGCGAGAAACCGGCAATCCACACGGTATCGGCTAGTTCAGCGCCATGTCGCTTGGAGCAGGCAGTGCAGGAGATCGAGAAGATCAAGTCAAGATGGGGCCTTGCGCCTGATGTGCGCACGGTCGTACTGTATGAAGCAGGACAGGACGGTTTCTGGATAGCGCGGGCCCTGTCGAAGCTCGGCTATGAGCCCCTGATCTGCGACCCGGCCAGCATCCCCGTGGAGCGGCACGCAAGGCGGGCCAAGACCGACCGGCTCGACGTGATCAGGCTGCTGATGTGCCTGCGTGCCTGGTTGCGCGGCGAATACGGCCGCATGCATGTGATACGGGTGCCAAGCATCGAAGCCGAAGCGCAACGCCATCTTGCACGCGACCGGGGCGAGCTACAAAAGGAAACGATGCAGCACCGCGACCGGATACGCAAATTGTTGCGCACGGTGGGCTGCTGGCAGGACGTCAAGGGCGACGTCACAACGCGTCTCGCGATGGGACAGTTTCGCTGCCACGACGGCGAGCCCTTGCCGCCAGAGCTGCACGCGCGACTAACCAGGGAGTGCCGGCGCCTGGCCCTGGCTGAGCTGCAATTTGCCGAGCTCGAAAAAGAATTGATCGATCAATTGCCGGAACCCATACAGAAACGCATCGCCGACCTCGAACGACTCAAGGCGGTCGGTCCGGTGGGGGCTACCCGACTGGTACTCGAGCTATTCTGGCGACACTTTGACAACCGGCGCCAAGTGGGGTCCTGTGTCGGTCTGGTGCCTCAGCCCTACGACAGCGGCCAGAGCCGGGTTGACCAGGGAATCAGTAAGCAGGGCAACCGGCGAGTGCGCTCGTTGCTGATCGAGATGGCGTGGTTCTGGCTGCGCTATCAGCCCGACAGTGCGATCGCGCGGTGGTTTACGCAGCGTACCTTGGGCAATGCGCAGAACAAGCGAGGCAAGCGTATTGCCATCGTCGCGGTGGCGCGGCGGCTCGTCATCGCATTGTGGCGCTACCTTGAGCACGGAGTCTTACCCGAAGGCGCGGTACTGAAGAGCGCAAGAAGCGGAGGGTAGAAACAGACGGTTCCAGAATCGGTGACAGGTGGATTAAATTGCTCATTCGTCGCTACGCAGCGCGGTTAAAAGCAGACAGGCCCGCACACTGATTTGGTTGCTCAGCAACCGACACTTTTAGATGGGGCTTGTCGCATCCGGGTCTTCTACGCGCTACGCGCATGCAGGACTATGCCGGAAACATCCGGCGGATAGAAGTTTGTGATGGTGATCAGACCTCACGCAGATGACCGGGAACTTGAAACTGACAGCAACACGACCCTCTGTCGCTCCGAGCAAAATTAAAAATTAATGGGACTATTTTAGCGAAAAACCTTGACTCAGTTCTCATCATAGAAGTCAGTATGACTCCCCTGGGGCAAAGAGGGCTGGCCCGCCGCGAGGAATCAAACGCGGGTTAGCATGACTGCCAGAGCCGCATGGTGTGGACAGTGCCACA
>NZ_BAAILO010000181.1:69570-83970 GCF_054589115.1 Cupriavidus sp. 8B
GCAAAGGCTGGCCCGCCGTGAGGAATCAAACGCGGGTTAGCATGACTGCCAGAGCCGCCTGGGGGCGGAAATCACGGCTACACCGAATTCAAATTTGATCCCACTGGGTCGGCCGTGTTTCCCGCCCGAGGGGCGGGAAACACCCACGCGCGATGCGAAGCGAACCGTCAAGGTTTACCTAGGCCGTATAGGGGCGCCTTTTTTGCCTACTTTTTTGGCAAGCCGCAAAGACAAAAAAGTAGGTCGCCTCCCCGAAGGGGAGGTGAAACTGCAGTTGCCCTTGACGTTAAGCCATTGAATTTGAATCTGATTTTGCAGTTGCAGTTGCGAGGACCAAACGCCACATCCAACGCCCGCCCTCTCCCCCGCCCCCACTTGACACGATTGCTCTCCCACAAGTGGGGAGAGGGGAACAAACCAAGGGACAAGAGATCAACGTGCCAGCACGCCCCGGATCGTATCCGCCAGGTCCTTCGCCAGGAACTTCGACACGTAAGCATCTGCCCCTACCTTGCGCACGTGGTCTTCGCTGGCCGTCCCGGACAGCGACGAGTGAATCACCACCGGGATCGACTTGAAGCGCGCGTCCGCTTTGATCTTGCGGGTGAGCGTGAAGCCGTCCATCTCGGGCATTTCCAGGTCGGTCAGCACCAGCGCGATCTCGTCCTGCACGGTGCGGCCGTTGGCAGCGGCGTGATCGGCGATCTCGCCCAGCTGCTGCCAGGCTTCCTGGCCGGTCTTGGTCATCAGCACCGGCACGCCCATGGCCTTGAGGCCTTGCTCGATCAGGCTGCGGGCAAAAGCGGAGTCGTCGGCGGCCAGGATCTTGGTGCCGGGGCGCAGCTTCACTTGCGGCCCCACGGTCTTGGGATCGACTTCCGGCTGGCGCGTCGGCAGCACGTCGCGCAGGATCTGCTCCACGTCCAGCACCTGCACCAGGCGCGGGTTCGCGGGATCGGCCTCGTTATGGAGCTTGGCGATGCTGGTCACCATATCGCCCCGGACGCTGGTCTCGGCCGAGACCACCTGGTTCCACTCCAGGCGCACGATCTCTTCCACGGCTTCCACGGCAAAGCCCTGCGTGGAGCGCGCGTATTCGGTCACCAGCAGGATATTGAGGCCGGTGCGCGGCGTGCATCCCACCATCTTGGGCAGGTCGATCACCGGAATCACCTGGCCGCGGATATCGGCCATGCCGAGCATGGCCGGGCCGCCGCCGACCACGGTGGTGACCTGGGGCATTACCAGGATTTCGCGGACCTTGAAGACGTTGATGCCGAACAGTTCGCTCTGCGCGGACTGGTCCGACTCGCCCAGGCGGAACAACAGCAACTCGAACTGGTTGTTGTTGGTCAGGTTGGTCCGTTCGTCGATGTCTCTCATCGAGCTGCTCATACGCTTCCTTTGTCCCCGCAATGCGCGGGCTCGCTGCGCGGTGTTGATCGTTTCCCCGGGCCCGGCGGCGCTGCGTGGCTCCAGCGGCGCTTGCCCTGGAGCGGCGCGCTGCAATGACGGGCCACTGCTCCGGCTAACGGCCAATCCCCGGGGAAATTTAGCGGCAAAGCGGCAATGGACAGACGATTTAACGCCTCACCCCACTAAAGTGCGGGATGAGACAGTCCCGCCGGTGCGGCGGGCTTGGGAATCAGGCCAGCTCAGGCCAGCTTGTGCCAGCTGCGGCCGTCGCGCGCCAGTAGCGCTTCGGCGCCCCGGGGCCCGTCGCTGCCCGCCTTGTAGCCTTCCACCTCCGTGCCCTCCTCGCTTTCGCGCCAGGCATCCAGGAAGGGTTGCACCGCGCGCCAGCCGTTCTCGATATTGTCGGCGCGCTGGAACAGCGTCTGGTCGCCCATCAGGCAGTCGTAGAGGAGGGTCTCGTAGCCGGTGGAAGGCCGCATCTGGAAGAAGCTGGCATAGGCAAAGCCCATCTGCACGTTGTCGATCTCCACCGCCGGGCCGGGGCGCTTGGCCTGGAAATCGAACCACATGCCCTCGTCCGGCTGGATCTGGATGATCAGGTAGTTGGGCTTGAGCCGGTCCACCTGGGTATCGCGGAACAGCGACGAGGGCGCCGGCTTGAAGCAGATCGCGATCTCGGTGTCGCGCACGCCCATGCGCTTGCCGGTGCGCAGGTAGAACGGCACGCCGTCCCAGCGCCAGTTGTCCACCATGACCTTGATGGCCACATAGGTCTCGGTGCGGCTGGCGCGCGCCACATTGGGCTCGCTGCGATAGCCCGGCACGCTCTCTCCGGTCAGCGTGCCGGCGCGGTACTGACCACGCACGGAATTGGCCAGCGCTTCCTTGCGCGACTGCGGGCGAATGGCACCGACCACCTTGGCCTTCTCTGCGCGCACGGCGTCGGCGCCGAACGCGGCCGGCGGCTCCATGGCCACCAGCGCCAGCAGCTGGAACAGGTGGTTGGGCACCATGTCGCGCAGCGCCCCGGTGTGCTCGTAGAAATCGCCGCGCTGCTCCACGCCCACCGTCTCCGCCGCCGTGATCTGCACGTGGTCCACATAGTGGTTGTTCCAGAACGCCTCGAACAGCCCATTGGCGAAGCGGCTCACCAGGATGTTCTGCACGGTCTCCTTGCCGAGGAAGTGGTCGATGCGGTAGACCTGCTCCTCGCGCATGGCGCGCAGCACGCGCGCGTTGAGCGCCTGCGCCGACTTGAGATCGGTGCCGAAGGGCTTCTCGATCACCACGCGGCGGAACGCACCTGGCGCCTCATGCAGCAGGCCGGCCGCGGCAAGGCGGTCGACCACCTCGCCGAAGAAGCGCGGCGAGGTGGCGAGGTAGAACACCGCGTTGCCGGTGCCGGCGGCCTTGATGCGCGCCTCGATAGCGGCGTAGGTCTGGTCGTCGAGAAAGTCGCCCTGCAGATAGCCGACGCGCCGAGCCAGGGGATTCCATAGCTTCGGGTCGAACGTCTTGACCTTGGGCTTGCCTTTGCCGCCTTGCACCCCGCCCTCGCTGCCCGGGCGGGCCCGGGCGCGGATGCCCTGCGCGAGCCGCTCGCGAAACGCGGCGTCGGTCATCGCGTTGTGGTCCACGCCGACGAGAGCAAGGTCATCGCCCAGCAGGCCGTCGCGCCGCAGGTTGTAAAGCGCGGGCACCAGCAGGCGCTGCACCAGGTCGCCATGCGCACCGAACAGGAACAGCGTGGCGGGCGGCGGCTTGGGAATGGCGGCCTGGCTCTGGCGCTTGCGGGCCGCCATTACCTGGGCTCCCCGCTGGCGTTGCCGCCACCATGCCCTTCCACATGCCCGCCAAAGCCAAAGCGCATGGCCGAGAGCAACCGCTCGCCATACGTATGATCCTGCCGCGAGCGGAACCGCGCGAACAGCGCGCTGGCCAGCACCGGCACCGGCACCGCCTGTTCGACAGCCGCGTCGATCGTCCAGCGCCCCTCTCCGCTATCAGCGACTTCCCCGGAGAAACGCGACAGCTTGACGTCGCTGGCAAGCGCCTGCGAGGTGAGATCGAGCAGCCACGAGGACACCACGCTGCCACGCCGCCACACCTCGGCGACATCGGCCAGGTCGAGCTGGAAGCGCTCGGCTTCGGGCAGGCTCTCCGAGGCCTTGGTCTTGAGGATGTCGAAGCCCTCGGCATAGGCCTGCATCAGGCCGTACTCGATGCCGTTGTGGACCATCTTCACAAAGTGGCCCGCGCCCGCCGGCCCCGCGTGGATATAGCCGCGCTCGGCGCGGTCGTTGGCCGGGTTGCGCCCGGGCGTGCGCGGGATGTCGCCATAGCCCGGCGCCAGCGTATTGAACAGCGGGTCAAGCCGGCTCACGACCTCTTGCTTGCCGCCGATCATCAGGCAATAGCCGCGCTCCAGCCCCCAGACGCCGCCCGAGGTGCCCACGTCCACATAGTGCAACTGCCGCGCGGCCAGTTCGTCCGCGCGCCGGATATCGTCCTTGTAGAAGGTGTTGCCGCCGTCGATGATGACGTCGCCGGGCTCGAGCAGGCCCGCCAGCGCGGCGATCATCTGCTCGGTAGTGTCGCCTGCCGGCAACATGACCCAGATCGCGCGCGGGGCGGCCAGCTTGCCGACCAGCGCCTCGATGCTGGTGACGCCGACGGCACCGTCCGCCTCCAGCGCCTGCACCTTGTCGGCGCTACGGTTGTACACCACCACCTCGTGCTGCGCGCGCAGCAGCCGCCTTGCGATGTTCGCGCCCATGCGCCCGAGCCCTATGATTCCGAGTTGCATATCCGGTCCTCTCACTGAGTCAATGGTGATGAAACTGGTGACGAAACTGGTGACGAAACCCTCCCCCGCCACGGGGCATTGTCCACTTCTCCGAGCGCACTTGCACAGGCAGCAGCCGGGCCGCAGCCGAGCCGCATACGTGCTATTTAGCGCACTTCGTGGCCTGCCCCGGCTCACGCCCGAGCACACATATAGCGCTAAATTCCGCAACCCCGATTTACACCAACTAAACAGGCGCTTAAAATTGCCCAGCCAGCATCGGCGGACTTGCATACGACCGGGCGGCTCCGATTTCACCGGCCAGCTACTGGGGACAAAGGCCGGCTAACCGCCCCTTAGCCATGTCCCTGCTCATGCTGCCAGTCCACCACCCACGCCCCGCCATGCCGATCCGCCGTCTCGAGTAGCGCCAGCATCACACCCTCGCTACCCGCTTCGCAATCGCCCCAAGACCGCACTATCCCGCGCGCCCTGATCCTGGCGCGCCCCGGTTCGTTGTCCGGGCCCTGCGCTTTTACCGCCAAGACACTCGCCTTCGCATCGCCATGTCCGCAAACAGCACGACCCTCGCCGCCCCCGAATCCGGGGAACACCAGCAAGGCAGCATCAACCGGCGCATCGTCGCCATCGTCTTCTTCAATTTCATTGCCTACCTGACGGTCGGCCTGCCGCTGGCGGTGGTGCCTGGCTTCGTCCATGGCGATCTCGGCTATGGCACGGTCGTGGCCGGGCTGGCGGTCAGCATCCAGTACCTGGCCACGCTGCTGAGCCGGGCTTACGCCGGCAACCTGTGCGACCTGCAGGGCCCCAAGAAATCGGTCACGCTCGGGCTCACGCTGGTTGCCGCCAGCGGGCTGCTGGCGGTGTTGTCCAGCCTGTTCGTGTCGATCGGCTGGCTCAGCCTGGCGTGGCTGTTCGCCGGCCGGCTGGTGCTGGGTGCGGGCGAGAGCCTGGTGACCACCGGCACCATTGCCTGGGGCATCGGCGACGTGGGCGCGCGCCATACCGGCAAGGTGATCTCGTGGAATGGCATGACCACCTACGGTGCGCTGGCGCTGGGCGCGCCGGTTGGCGTGCTGCTGGATGCGCGCTGGGGCTTTGCCTCGCTAGGCATCGTCGCCACCGTCATGGCCCTGGCCGCGTTCGCGCTGGCCCGGCGCAAGGCTGCGGTGCCCACGGTAAAGGGCGCGCGCATGCCGTTTCGCACCGTGTTCCGCCACATGACGCCGTTTGGCCTGTGCCTGGCGCTGGGCTCGGTGGGCTTTGGCGCCATCACGGCCTTTGTCACGCTGTACTACGCCAGCCACGGCTGGGGCCACGCCGCGCTGGCGCTGACCAGCCTGGGCGTGAGCTTTGTGGTGGCGCGCATGCTGCTGGCCGATAGCATCGGCCGCTTTGGCGGCTATCGGGTCGCGCTGTGCTCGTTTGCCGTGGAAGCCGCCGGCCTGGCCCTGATCTGGCTTGCGCCGACGCCCACGCAGGCGCTGATCGGCGCCGCCGTCACCGGCTTTGGCTTTGCCTTGGTGTTCCCCTCGCTGGGCATGGAGGCGGTCAAGCTGGTGCCCCAGAGCAACCGCGGCTCGGCGCTTGGCGCCTATGCGCTGTTCCTGGACCTGGCGCTGGGGCTGACCGGCCCGGTGGCCGGCGTGATCGCCAGCCATGCGGGCTATGGCTCGGTGTTCCTGTTCTCCGCCGTGGCGGCGCTGAGCGGGCTGGGCCTGAGCCAGGTGCTGGCGGCGCGGTCGCGCCGCGCTGCCGTGCCGGCGCTGACACACTGACCCACTGAAGCACGGACTACCGCAGCGCCGCAGCCTGGCCCTGCAGGTAGCCAGCGATCATGGCGCACGCCATGTCGTGGTGCTGGCGCTGCCAGTCCGCCTCCAGCATGTCGCGGTCGAACATGGGCGACATCGTGTACGCATTCGACTTGTGATAGATGGGGCAGGAATCGGGCAACGGCTGATATCGGGTACGGCGGTGCACGTCACCGCCGTAGCGCTGAATAAATTCAGAAAATTCCCAATGTAATTTAAGACAATTCCGCTTGATCTTCAGGCTCTTTGCATTAAAGCCCGCTTAAACGACGGCAAAGGCCGTTTTCCGCTTGACCCATTCCACTTGCGCCGCTACAGTACGCGGGTTCTTAATTCCAGGGCTACCCAGTGAGCACTTGTTCCGACGACAGTAGTCGATCCAGGATCGGCACCTCCGCCTGACGGGCCACGGTATCCCTAGCGACCGTGCCCCGCTTGCGGCACGGTGCTTTCGAGGCCAGACGTCCTGTCCCGCCTCTCTTCTTGAATACGGCTTCATTCTTCCGATCGCGCCTGCGTTGCAGCACGTTGCTGCCTGCGCTTGCCCGCGATTTGCACAAGACTCACCGGTGCTTCCTGCTCAATACGGGAGTTCTCATGGTGTGGCACGAATTCGCCCTGCGCTTGCTCGAAGCGCTAGCGCTGGGCGCTTGCATCGGTACCGAACGGCAGTTGCGCCAGCGCATGGCGGGGCTGCGCACCAACGCGCTGGTCGCCGCCGGCGCGGCCTTGTTTGTTTCGGTTTCCGCCTTTACGTTTGATCCGCAGGGGCATGCGCGCATTGCCGCGCAGGTCGTCTCGGGCATCGGCTTTCTCGGCGCTGGCGTGATCATGCGCGACGGCCTGAACGTGCGCGGCCTGAATACCGCCGCCACGCTGTGGTGCTCCGCCGCCGTCGGCGTGCTCGCCGGCCTTGGCCATGCGCTGGAAGCCGCGATCGGCACCGCCTGCATCCTGTGCGCCAACTTTGGCCTGCGCATGCTGGGCCAGCGCATCAACCGCAACGGCACGGCCATTGCGCCGGAAGTGGAGATGGTCTATCGCATCACCACGGTATGCACGGCCCAGGAAGAAATCCGTGTGCGCGGCTTGCTGTTGCATGCGCTGACCGAAATGCCCGCCCTGCTGCTGCAGTCGCTGCACAGCGAGGACACCGCCGCCGGCGGGCACATAGAAGTCCGCGCCGATGTGCTGGCCGCGCCCGGCAATGAAAGCAAGCTGGAGCAGATCGTCAGCCGCATCAGCATGGAGAAAAGCGTTTCCCTCGTGCGCTGGGCCATTCCGGCCGGCGCGCTCGAATAACCCCAAGGAGAAAGAAAGGAGCTGGATATGCGTTTGTTCGACTGGATGCTCCCCCAGGCCCCCAACCGCCGCGCCGCCCAGGCGAGCCGCGGCACAGCCGCCCAGTTGTTCCAGGTGGTGCTGCTCTGCAAGGACGACCATGGCGCCCGGCTGGAGCAGCAGATTCGCCATGAGCTGGCCGCGCGCGATCTCTCGCTGCAGCGCTTGCACACCCGGCAGTGCGAGCGCCGCGCGCTGGTCGAGATGCGCGTGCTGGTGCATTGCCAGCCGGGCGGCAGGCCCGGCATGGTCAGGCTGGTGCAGCGCCTTGGCCTGGAGCCGCTGGTTCGCGCCGTGCGCTGGGAAAGCGTGCCGCAGCCCGTGCGCGCGTTAGCCGCGGCCTGAGAGCAAGACCGACCCACCAGGATCCACCAGGATCCACCCTGATTGCCTGAGGAAAGACATGGACCCCGACCCTTCTAGTAGGCAGCGCCGAAGGCACGGCGTGTACCGGTTGGCCTGATTCCGCTTCCAGCATCCTGCCGGAGCCGCGGCACCAGCCACCTGGACCCGCCAGGCTCCCATTGCGTTTCGCGGCATCCCGGCCGCGTACGCGCCGGCCCCGCCCCGGCTTCCGCGCCGCCTCCTTCCCGTTAGCAACGCGGGCGATTTCGCCCATCACCGGTTACCTGCGTGGATTTGCCACCCTGCAGCGCCGGGGATGCGTCACGCCTGTCGATTCCTGTCGTCCCTGGATCCTGGATGCGATTCCGCTTTTCAATTCCATCGACGACGCACCGACAACAAGCGGTGCCCCTGCCCTGGCTGCCGCCATGGCAAGCGCACCAATCGAGGAGAAGAACCAATGCAAACGCCCACCATGCGCCAACGCTTTGCGCTGCGCCGCCCGCCTGGCCTTGCGCTCGCCGCCATCTGCGCGGCATGTCTCGTGCTGGCCGGCTGCGATGGCGCCAGCCTGTTTGGCGCCCACGCCAACACGCCCGAGCACAGCACCGAACCGGTCCGCGAGGGCAACTTCATCACGGTGCCCGAGGCATCGCCATTGCGCGCCCAGTTGCAGGTGCAGACCATCGTCGAACAGGCGCTGGAGCGCCCCATCGAGGTGCCGGGCTCGATCGAGCCCGATGCCGCCAAGCTGGTCAAGATCGTGCCGCCGATGCCCGGGCGGATCGTCCGCCTGCACGCTGCCCTGGGCGACGTCGTGCGCAAGGGCGACCCGCTGTTCACGCTGGATTCCGCCGAGCTGAGCGCGGCCCAGGGCGAGGCCAGCAAGGCGCGCGCGGCGCTGCTTGAAGCCAGGCTGAACCTGGACCGCCAACGCGCCCTGTTCGAAGCGGAGATCGCGCCCCGCAAGGATTATGAACAAGCCCAGCTGGCCTACGCGCAAGCCAACAGCGACGCCGAGACCACGGCTGCCCAACTCGCGCAGCTTGGCGCCGGCAGCGCCCCGCGCTCGCACCGCCAGTACACCATGCATGCGCCGCTGGCCGGCCGGGTGATCGAGCTCGAAGGCGCGCAGGGCGGCTTCTGGAACGACAACGGCGCGCCGGTCATGACGGTGGCCGACCTGTCCACGGTCTACCTCGCGGCCAGCGTGTCGGAGAAGGACATCGCCTCGATCTTCGTCGGCCAGCCCGCCGAGATCCTGCTCAACGCCTACCCCGGCAAGCCCGTGACCGGCAAGGTCCGCTACATCCGCGAGATCCTCGACCCCGACACCCGCACCGTCAAGGTCCGCGTGGCCATCGACAACCAGGACGGCCGCTATCGCCCCGGCCTCTTTGCCAAGGTGATCTTCGCGGGAGAAAAGCACGCGGCGCTGCTGGTGCCGCCCACCGCGCTGCTGCAAAGCGGGCTCTACACGCGCGTGCTGGTGGAGAAGGCGCCGTTGCGCTTCGAGCCGCGCGTGGTCACCATCGGCGCGCATGCCGACGGACAAGTCGAGATCCTCGCCGGGCTCAAGGCCGGCGAGCGCATTGTCGTGAAAAACGGAGTGCTGCTACATGATTGACCGCCTCGTCACCCTATGCTTTAAGCGGCGCGCCATCATCTGGCTGGTCTTTGCGCTGGTGGCGCTGTACGGCGCTTACAGCTGGAAGCAACTGCCCATCGAGGCCTATCCGGATATTGCCGACGTCACGTCGCAGATCGTTACCCAGGTGCCGGGCCTCGGCGCGGAGGAAATCGAGCAGCAGATCACCATCCCGCTGGAGCGTGCGCTGCTGGCCACGCCCGGCATGCATGTGCTGCGCACCCGCAGCCTGTTTGCGCTGTCGCTGATCACCGTGGTGTTCGAGGATGGCACCGACGGCTACTGGGCGCGCCAGCGGCTGCAGGAGCGGCTGAACGAGGTCGAGCTACCCTACGACGCCAAGCCAGGCCTGGACCCGTACACCTCGCCCACTGGCGAGTTCTACCGCTACACGCTCGAGTCCGGGACGCGCGACCTGCGCGAGCTATCCGAGTTGCAGACCTGGACCGTGATCCCGCGCCTGAAGAAGGTGCGCGGCGTGGTCGACGTGACCAATTTCGGCGGGCTCACCACGCAGTTCATGCTGGAACTCGACCCGGTGCGGCTGACCCAGTACAACCTGACGCTGACACAGGTCACCGAGGCGCTCAACGCCAACAACGTCAATGCCGGCGGCAGCGTCATCGACCGCGGCGAACAATCGTACGTGGTGCGCGGCGTAGGCCTGCTGCGCTCGCTCGACGACATGGGCAACGTGGTGGTCACGAGCAAGGACGGCACGCCCGTACTGGTCAAGGACCTCGGCACGCTGCGCTACGGCAACGTGGAGCGGCGCGGCATCCTGGGCAAGGACGACAACCCCGACACGATCTCCGGCATCACCCTGCTGCTCAAGGATTTCAACGCATCGCAAGCGCTGGAAGGCGTGCACGAAGCGGTGCGCGACCTCAACGACAACCTGCTGCCCAAGGACGTGAAGGTGGTCGCCTACCTCGACCGCACCTCGCTGATCGACGCCACCATGCGCACGGTTGGCTTCACGCTGACCGAAGGCATGCTGCTGGTCGGCATCGTGCTGTTGCTGTTCCTCGGCAGCCCGCGCGCGGCGCTGATCGTGGCGCTGACGATTCCGCTCTCGCTGCTGATTGCCTTCGTCTTCATGTATCACCTGCGCATCCCGGCCAACCTGCTGAGCCTGGGCGCGATCGACTTCGGCATCCTGGTGGATGGCGCGGTGGTGCTGGTGGAGAACATCCTGCGCCGGCGCGAGCAGGACAAGGACCGCACGCTCACCCCGCGCGACGCCATCGACGCCACCTTGCAGGTGGCGCGGCCGATGTTCTTCGGCATGCTGGTGATCGTGGCGGCCTACCTGCCCTTGTTCTCCTTCGAGCGCATCGAGTACAAGCTGTTCTCGCCGATGGCGTTCGCCGTTGGCGCGGCGCTGATCGGCGCCTTGATCGTTGCGCTGGCACTGGTGCCCGGGCTGGCCTGGATTGCCATGCGCAAGCCGCGCCGCGTGTTCCACAATCCCGTGCTGGAATGGCTGGGCGTGCGCTATCGCGCTGCGCTGGAGCGCGGCATTGGCCGGGTCCGCTGGGTGGCCGCAAGCTGCGCGCTGGCCCTGGCCTGCGTGCTGGCGCTTGGCGCCACCATCGGCCGCGACTTCCTGCCCTACCTGGATGAAGGCTCGCTGTGGCTGCAGGTGCAGATGCCGCCCGGCATCACCCTGGAGCGCGCCTCCGACATGGCCAGCGAGCTGCGCCGGGTGACGCGCGAGTTCCCGGAGGTCTCCTACGTGGTGACGCAGACCGGGCGCAACGACGACGGCACCGACTACTGGACGCCCTCCCATATCGAGGCCAGCGTCGGCCTGCATCCGTACAAGACGTGGGCCTCGGGCATGACCAAGCAGCAGCTGATCGACAAGCTGGCGGCGCGCTACGCGCAGATGCCGGGCTACTCGGTGGGCTTCATGCAGCCGATGATCGACGGGGTGCAGGACAAGCTCTCCGGCGCCCATAGCGACCTGGTGGTCAAGGTGTTCGGCGACGACCTGGGCGAGGTGCGCCGCATTGCCGGCGAAGTGGCCACCGCGCTGCGCGGCGTGCCCGGCGCGGCCGACGTGGCGATCGACGTGGAACCGCCGCTGCCGAACCTGAAGATCGACCTGGACCGCGCCGCCGCCGCGCGCTACGGCATCAACGCGGCCGACGTGGCCGAGCTGATCTCCACCGGCATCGGCGGCTCGCCGATCGGCCAGCTCTATGTGGGTGAAAAGAGCTACGACATGACGGTACGTTTCCCGCCGGCCATGCGCGCAAGCGCATCTGGCGTAGGCGACCTGATGCTGACCGCCGCCAACGGCGCCAAGGTGCCGCTGGCGCAAGTCGCGCGCATCACCACCGTGTCCGGCGAAAGCGTGATCGTGCGCGAGATGGCGCGCCGCCACATCATCGTGCGCCTGAACGTGCGCGACCGCGACCTGTCCGGCTTCCTCAAGGCGGCCCAGCCCGCCATCGAGCGCGCCGTCTCCTATGACCACAAGCGCAACCAGATCGAATGGGGCGGCCAGTTCGAGAACCTGGAACGTGCACAGGCGCGCCTCGCCATCATCCTGCCGATGACGCTGGCGCTGATGTTCGTGCTGCTGTTTGCCGAGTTCCGCAACCTGCGCCAGCCGGCGCTGGTGCTGCTGGCGGTGCCTCTGGCCACCATCGGCGGCCTGGCGGCGCTGCATCTGCGCGGCATGACGCTCAACGTATCCAGCGCGGTGGGCTTTATCGCCCTGTTCGGCGTAGCCGTGCTCAACGGCGTGCTGATGATCGCGCAGATCAACCGGATGCGCGCGCAAGACGGTTTGAGCCTGCGCGAAGCGGTGATCTCAGGCGCAGCAAGCCGCATGCGGCCGGTGCTGATGACCGCCACCGTGGCCGCCATCGGGCTCACGCCCGCGATGCTGGCGCGAGGTCTCGGCAGCGATGTGCAGCGTCCGCTGGCCACCGTGGTGGTGGGCGGCCTCTTTACCGCCACCTTGCTGACCCTGCTGCTGCTGCCCGCCCTTTACTACCTGGTCGAAGCCCGCGCCGAGCGCGCGGCGCAACGCGCCAGGGAACTGGAAATCGATGCCGACGGCAACGCACCGGCGACCCGCGCCGCAGGCCAGGCCTGAGGAGAATCCCATGCAACGCAACAAGACCAGCAGCAAGACCAGCAACAAGATCCGGCAGGCAACGCCCGCCCTGCGCCACAGCCTCCTGGCAACGCTGATGCTGGCGGCATCCGCTTGCTGGGCGCAGGAGGCACCGGCAGCCGTGCCTGCCACCGCCACGGCCACCACCACGGCCATCGCCCCGGTCCGCTTCTCCACCTATCTCGACACGGTGGAGCGGCAGAACATCGGCCTGTCCGCGCAGCAGGAGACCATCCGCGGCGCCGAAGCCGAGATCTCGATCGCCGGCGTGCGCCCGGACCCGGTGCTCAAGTACGGCCGTGGCGACATCGAGACCAGCCGCGCGGTGTCGCCCAAGCCGCCGCGCACCCATGAGTTCGAAGTCGAAATCCCGATCGAGCTGGGCGGCAAGCGCGGCGCGCGCATCCGCGCCGCCGAGAGCAACCTGCGCCTGACAGAGGCCAACCTGCAGGGCTTCAGGCACACGCTGTACGCGGAATCCGCCGCAGCCTTCGTCGAGGCCTGCCGCAGCCGCGAGGCGCTGGTCCGGCAGGAATCGACGCTGACCGCCCTCTCCAACGTGGTGCGCGCCAACGAGATCCGCCGCAAGGCAGGCGACATCGGCGGCCTGGAGTTGTCGCAATCGCGGGTCGAGCGCGACCGCTTCACCACCGAGGTGAAATCGGCGCGCGCCGCCGCGCAGGCCGCCATGCAAAAGCTGTCCATCCAGCTTGGCGTGCGCGTGGCCGAGGCCTTCGGCAACACGCCGCTGGCCTGCGAGTTCCAGCCCTTTGACCCCGGCACCGACAGCGGCGCGCTGATCGCCCGGGCCATGGAAGCGCGCGACGAGGTACGGATTGCCCGCGCCACGCTGGAGAATGCCCACGACAAGTCCGGACTGGCGCGCGCCAACCGCTGGGTGGATCCCAGCGTGAGCTTCACCATGACCATGACCCCCGGTGTGCGCGGCACCATGGACGACGAGGGCCAGCCCAACGGCGACGGCACGCCGCGCTCGCGCATGCTGGGCGTGTCGGTGTCGATTCCCCTGCCCTTGTCGCGGCTGCAGCGCGGCGAGCTGATCCAGGCGGAGTCGGAGGTCACGCAAGCCATGCTGGCCCTGCGCGAGGCGGAGCTGAAAGCCGAAATCGACGTGCGCAACGCGCTCACCGCGTTCCTGGCCGCGCAGGACAACCTGCAACGCTACCGCGACTCGGTGATCGCCGATGCCGACCGGGTGCTGGACGGTATGCGCCAGTCGTATCGCCAGGGCGCGGCATCGCTGCTGGAACTGCTCGATGCGCAACGCACCGCGGACGAGACCTACCTCGACTACCTCCAGGCCCAGGCGGACCTGGCGGGCGCCACCGTGGAACTGCAACTTTCCACCGGCTTGCGGCCCGCGCTTTGATGGCGCGGTGCGCCCGGCTACGGCCGGGTGCACCAAACGCTTCGATTGCCACGAGTCAAAGGACAAAGGAGACCTGCCATGAAAGCCGTCAACCTTGCGCCGCCGGTCCAGCGGTGGCGCGTGTATCGCCTGAGCGTGATCGCGCGGCTGGACGATGTGCCCGACGTGCGCCTGGCCCTGCGCTGCGCCACCAGCGACTGCGGCCAGTATCCGGTCAACGAGCGGCAGTTGCCGCTCGGCCTGCCGCCAGTCAAGTGCATGCTGAGCTTCGAGATCCGGATGCCGCAGATGCGGGCCGGGCAGCTGCTGGTCGCGCTGGAACGTGCCTTGCTGTCCGTGCCCATTGTCCTGCTGCGCCTGGAGGTCATGGGCAACCATGCCGAGGCGGCGCACGCCGCACGCCCGGAACTGGTGTCTTCGCTGCCTGGCGGCACCAGAACCGGGGCTGACGCGACCGCGCCAGCCCCGCTGGGATGAAGCCTGGCCCATCCCGCGTGAAGGCGCGGG
>NZ_BAAILO010000181.1:84046-87256 GCF_054589115.1 Cupriavidus sp. 8B
ACCGAACTCCGGCGCAAAGCTACGATGGGCGCGGCGGAACCATCATCTCGCACCCTCGCGCCAAGCCCCAGACCAGCTCATGGTGATACCCCAAGCGGTGGCCTGCTCCCCGGCCACGCCGACTACCGCCTCCTTGCGGCTTCTGCGCATCCTGCTGCCCCAATCCCCGCTCACCGTAAAGCCGCTGCTAGCGTTTGTGCTCTGGCTGCTGCTCGCCTTGCCTGGCACATCTGCGCTTGCCGCCGGCCAGCTGCAAATCCTCGGCGAAGCCACCATGATCACCGGTGACGGGCCGCCGGCCACGGTCAGCCTGCCTTACTACTGGGACCGGTCGCGTCCCGGCGAGACCGGCGGCGCGCGATTTCTCCTGCGTTTCCAGGACATGCCAGGCCGCCAGGGCATGGCCGCGCTGTACGTGGAGCGGGTCGCCAACAGCTATGAAGTGCGGCTCAACGGCAACCGCCTCGCCCACGCTGGCAGCCTGTCTGCCCCGGCGCCCTATGCCGGCCAGCAGCCGTTGCTGATCCCGGTGCCGGCGGACCTGCTGCGCCCGGAGAACGAACTGCTTGTCACCATCGCCGCCAGCGCCAGCTCGCGCGGCGGCCTGTCGCGCGTGGAGTTTGGTGTGCCGGCGCTGGTGGAGGCGCACTACCACCGGGCGCTCTGGTTCAAGGTCATCGGCCCGGTAGTCATCGCGGCGGTCAGCGTGCTGCTGGCTTGCCTGGCAGGGCTGGTGTGGTGGCGGCAGCGGGATCCCCTGTTCGGCTTATATGCCATCGCCGAGCTCGGCTGGTCTTTCGGGCTGGCCGAGTACTTCGTTTCCGACGACGCCGGCGCGCCCGATGCGTGGCTCGCCGTGGTGCTGGCCGGGCGGGCGGTGTTCATGTACGCGACTGCCAGGTTCGCCATCCTGGTGACCGGCCTGGAGGCCCGCTGGCTACGCCGCATGCTGCTGCTCTACCTGGTTGTCAAGATTCCGCTGATCGCGCTGATGGTGGCGGCGCACAGCACGCGCGCCATGGTCTTGGCCAACGTGATCGTCAATGTCGCAATGGCGCTGTCGATCGTGGCCGTGCTGGTCCGCGCCGCCGTGACGCGTCCGGAGCGTGAACGCATGGCGATTGCCGCCGCCCTTGGCCTCACACTGCTCATCTCGATGCTGGATTTGATCCATGTCTGGTGGATCGGCGACTACTACTGGGACTCCTCGGTCACCCGCTACGTGTCGCTGATATTCAGCCTGACCATGGGCTGGCTGCTGGTCGATCGCTACACGCGCGCCACACGCATGTTGGCTGCCCTGAACCAGAAGCTCGACAGCGCGGTCTCCCGCAAGGAGCAGGAGCTGTATGAGCTGTACCGCCATTCACGCGAGATGGAACGCGAGCAGGCCACCCTGCAGGAGCGCGGCAGGATCATGCGCGATATCCATGACGGGCTAGGCAGCCAGCTGGTGGGCATGCTCTCCATGCTGCGTGCCGGCAGCCCTTCCACGCACACGTTGCAACAACACCTTCAGCATGCGCTGGATGCCCTGAAACTATCCGTCGATGCGTTGCAGGATACCGGCGGCGACCTGGCCGCCGTACTCGGCAACCTGCGCTACCGGCTTGGCCCGCGGCTGGAGGCAGCGGGATTGCGGGTGGACTGGCAGGTGGCGCGCCTGCCGGCGTTGCACGACCTGACGCCGCAGCGGGTGCGGGAGCTGCACTACCTGTTGCTGGAGGTGTTTTCCAATGCCATGCAACATGCCCGCGGCAGCGCCATCCGGGTCTTGGCGCGCCATGATGCTGGCCAGCAAGCCCTGGTTATCGAGATCCATGACAATGGCTGCGGCTTTACGCCCGAGGCTGCCGCGCACGGACGGGGATTGGGCAATATGCGCCGGCGCGCCGAGGCCATCGGGGCGACGCTGGACCTGCGCTCTTCACCGCAGGGCACTACCGTGCGGCTGGCGTTTGCACTTGCGCCGGAGCCGCCACCCGCTTCTGCCGTTTAGCTCCCTTCCCGCGCCCGTTCGATGTCAAGTTCCATGTCAACCCGGGCGCGGGCGACTCCGTTACCGGAATCAGACCTTGATGTCGATGGTCTGGCCAAGGTGAGGGGGATTGCTGGCCGGGACGCTGACTTGCGGCATCGAGCCCAGCAGGGTTGCCACGCTCTGAGCCTGCAGGTCTAGCGACTTGCGCAGCATCATGGTGGGCACCGGATCGCCGCCCGAGTTGCTGGCCGCACTGACGAGGGAAATATCCATTGAATGGTCTTCCAGGTTGAAATTGAGGTTGAGGGTGAAGCTACGCTTTGGCATTGAAACCAGCGGGAAGGCGCACCTCCCAGCATCCATGTTGTCGGCCATCAACCCAAAATCTTTAGCGCCGCGGCCGCAATAGCGGGCCACCCGCTTGGCATCCGGAACGTTTATCATAAGCAGCCCGGTCGATCTGGCCGGGAAAGACCAGACAGCCAGCACCATCAGGATAGCGGCTGAATCCGGCGAAACCAGTCACCAGAATGAACATCATGGGTCGGGCGCAAAAAATTGCGGGAAGCATCGCTATTTCGTGTTTGGCTTTTGGCATCGCAATGGATTGCCTGGCGCTGGATTCGGCGGAGCTCTATGAGCGGGAATCGCCCAGCATCTGGGTGGTATCCGTCTTTGACGCGCAAGGCACGCGCTTCGGCCTGGGCAGCTCGGTGGTGATCGGGCCGGAAGAACTGGTCACCAACTGCCACGTACTCAAGAGCGGCAAGTCCGTCAGTATCCGGCGCGAGAAGGTCACGTATGGCGCCAGCCTGGTGCACGCCGATGTCGAGCGCGACCTTTGCATCCTGCGCGCCAAGGGCCTTACCGCCCCGGCCGTGAAGATCGCACCGATGGCCGCGCTCAAGGTCGGGCAAAAGGTCTACGCCATCGGCGCGCCACGCGGCTACGAGCTGACGCTGAGCGGTGGCCTGCTCTCCTCGCTGAACAAGGATGAGCGCGACCGCATCGTCCGCCTCCAGACCACCGCCCCGATCTCCCCCGGTTCCAGCGGGGGTGGCCTGTTCAATACGGACGGGCAACTCGTCGGCATTACCTACCTGATGCGGACCGACGCGCAGAACATCAATTTCGGCACTATGTGCCCTTCCGGACTATGTCGGGTAACACGGACCAGTGCCTGAAGAATGCGTCCCCACGCCCGACTACCCAGCCAGTCGCACGACATA
>NZ_BAAILO010000182.1:0-15343 GCF_054589115.1 Cupriavidus sp. 8B
CGCAATCCGGACCACTTCAAGATCGCCGTCTACTTCCACTGCGGTGGTCTCAACCTACATCCGGCTGCGCTGACCCACACGAAAGTCGGATGAACCGCTTTATTCAACGTCCCGGTGGTCTTTTCGAGTTGCGGGCTACGCCGTCACTTTCGACCTCGGCAAGTCATCGCGAAGCCAGCTTGCTCGTGCCCTGGAGTGGGCAAGGGCACGGGGCAGAAGGCAAGGGGCCGCTGCGCGCCCTGCACTGCCTATTCAACCTTCCCGATCTTGCGTACGGCCGTGGCAAACTTGCCGGCAACCTTGTCCCAATACGCTTGGAACTGGGGCGAATTCATGTAGAGGACCGGCGAACCGGCGTTCTGGATGATCGAGTTGACCTTGGGGTCGGCGGCTGCCCGGAATCGACAGCCATTTGAGCCCGAGGAACTGATAGAGGATAACGGGCAGCGAACCGCACGCCAGCGAGGCATAGAGTTGCCGCCTCGACCAGACCGTGAACTCGGAAATTTTGTACGATTTTCCCAGGTGCATGGTGGCATCTCGCAGCGGTGTGGCAGGTCGCAGGCCTTATCGGAACACCCGCTGGACCAACGTCACCAGCACACCCGCAAGCCCGAGCACTGCGACCAGTCCGAAATAGTCGATATGCGCCAGCAAGGCGGATTCCCGGGCCAGCATCTGGGCGACCTGCGCCGTCGCCATCTGCGCCGCCTGCGCGGCACCAGTTGCCTGGATCAATGCGTCCTGGAGCTTCTGGAATGTCTCCACAAAAATGGGCTCGCCCGACGCCACCCGTTCATTGAGAACGGCATAGTGCGCCGTCGTCCGCCATTGCTGCCCTAGTGTCGCCAGCGTGATGCCCAGGGCGACGCCAATTTGCGCCAGCATGTTCTTCATCTGTTGGGCATTTGCGAAAACCGACTCGTCATATTCGAGTTCCCTGAAGGTATTCATAGCAGCCACGGGCATGACGACCAGTGGAAATATGCTATAGATGGCAAGCGCCGGCAGGATGTCACGCCACATGTTGGCATGACCATCGATCCTGGAGAGCCAAGCACCGTACACGGCAAGCGCAAGGAAACCGATGACGAGAAACTTTTGTGGAGACGGGTAACGTGGCAAGATCCGCATCATGACGCCCCAGGTCAGGATCCCCCCCGCAAAACCCAGCGCCTCGAAATCACCCACGGTCGCCCACGCAAAACCCAAGGTTCGCTGCAGCAGCGTCGGAATCATGTAGTTGTTCGCGCCAAGCATCACGTAGCCAAACAGGAACAGCGCCACGCCCGACACGTAGCGAACGCTCAGCATGTCGCGCACCCGCAGTATGGGGTTATCTCCGGCATGCTGGGTGCGCCCATAGAACATCAAACCGACGACTGCCAGGACCATCATCATCCCAATCAGCAGTACGTCTCCATAGAAGTCGTAATAAAAGCGCTGCAGTGCATAGAGCAGCAGGAAGCTTCCGCCTATGAGGATGATCTGTGGCCACAGATTCGGCTTCGAACGATGCTCCGGTGCGACCAGCGGCCGATCGTGCAGGACCACTGATGCCATAAGTACGAGCGATCCGGCCAATGCGGCAAGAAGCCAGTAAATGGCACTCCAGCTTTCATGCGATACCGCGAGCGAAGCCAGCCAGGGTGCCGCCGAAATGTTCACCGCCACACCACCGGCAAGGTACTTGATGCCGACGAATCGCTCGGGCCCAGCGAGCACATGATGAATCATCATGCGGGCGCACGTGAAAAGTGCGCCACCGCCGAGTGCCATCACAGCCCGTCCTGCCAAGAATGAAGAGAAGTCATCGCTGGTGGCGCACAGCACGGCACCGGTTGCGCAAATGGCAGTGGCGTACTGGACAAATCGACGCGGCCCAAGGCGCTCCACGCACCAGCGCGCCATGGAGATCGAGAGAATCGCCACGCTCGCGTAGGTCGCTGAGGCAAAACTGAAGTCCTCCGGGGTCATACCCAATTCGCCCATGAGCGGAACGGCGGCAAAGGCGGTCATTCCCGACTGCAGGAAATCGACGGAGACCAGCAGGAAAATCGTGGCGTAGAACAGGCGTCCCGGGCTGCTTTGAGACATGTCGAAGCCTCTCCTGATTCGCGAAGGCGCTATTGATTCGCCTGGATGATCTTCTGCACGACGTCGTCTGCGCGCGCCAATTCGCCGACGAATACGTCGGTCTGATAACCGTGGGTTCGAGATCCCGGAACCACCAGCCGCGTGCCGTCGCGCTGCCGAGTGTCCACCACCACTTTCATCGACAACCCCAGTTGCAGGGGATGCTTTGCAATCTGTTGGGGATCGAGCGCTATGCGGACCGGCACCCGTTGTACGATCTTTATCCAGTTTCCCGTCGCGTTTTGTGCCGGCAACAGGGAGAACGCGCTGCCGGTACCGGCGTCCTGCCCAATGACCATGCCCTCATAGACCACGTCTTCGCCGTACGCATCGGCATAGAGACGAACGGACTGCCCAATCCGGATATGCCGTAACTGGGACTCCTTGAAGTTGGCGTTGACCCAAAGGTGGTCCAATGGCACCACCGACATCAACGAGATCCCCGCGTTGATTTTCTGGCCCACCTGTGCGTTACGCTTGGTGACCACACCTGTCACGGGCGCTGGCACCCTAGTGCGGTAGGCCGCCACATAGGCCTCGCGGACCTGAGAGGCCGCGGCCAGCACATCGGGATGCGTGGCGATCGTCGTGTGTTCAACCTGTGCGGTGCTCGCTGCCAGTTGATGGCGCGCGGCATCCAGGGCGGCGCCAGCTGAGCGTACGGCGTCCTCCGCGTGTCGCGCCTCTTCGCCGGGGATGGCACCGCTGCCCACGAGTTCCTTTCGGTGAGCCAGATCGGCCTTGACCCTGGCCAATTCGATTTCCCGCAGCCGCTGGTTTGCACGAGCCTGCTCGACAGCCGCGTATTGGGTACGAACCTGGCGTACTGTCCGGGCC
This sequence comes from Cupriavidus sp. 8B, assembly GCF_054589115.1. Classification (NCBI taxonomy): domain Bacteria; kingdom Pseudomonadati; phylum Pseudomonadota; class Betaproteobacteria; order Burkholderiales; family Burkholderiaceae; genus Cupriavidus; species Cupriavidus sp. 8B. The sequence continues at coordinate 2,974 of NZ_BAAILO010000182.1, forward strand.
AGCTGGGCTTCGGCTCGTGCAAGCACCAGCTTTGCGTCGGTATCGTCAAGCATGACCAGTGCGTTGCCTGCGGTGACGTGGTCGGTGGTGTCTGCGCGGATGGCAGTGATGACGCCGCTGACCTGGGCGGTCACCGATACGACGTTGCCATCGACATAGGCGTCTTCGGTGGACTCCCAGTATCGGCCGGCGACGAACCACCAGACAGCAGTGCCCAGGGCTACCAGCACGAGTAGGATCAGGCCCGCGATTCGCCAGCGCGGCGTACCACTGGCCCAGCCGCCGCCCGAATCGCCTGGCGGATTGTTTCCAGGTTCGGCGTTGCCTGCGCTGGCATTCATGTTAGATCCCCAGGCGTCATGATTCGTCCGCGAGGCGTGGATCGGGGGAGGATGCGGGTGCATACCCTCCACCCAGTGCGCGAATCAGGTTCAGGCGCACCTCGCGTTCGCGCGCCTGCGATTCGATGACCAGGCGCTTCTGCAGCAGGACCTGGCCTTCAGCGATCAATACCTGCAGATAGCTGGCAACACCCTGGCGATACCGCCTGATGGCCAGGTCATACGCTTGCTGGGTGAGTTGCAAGGCCTCGTTCTGCTCCTTCTCCTGGGCATCGAGCCAATGCAGTGATATCAGTTGATCGACCACATCGTGGAGGGCACTGATCAAGGTTGCGTTATACGTTTCGACCGCTTCGTCATAGGCGGCCTGATTCAATGCGAGATTGCCGCGCCGGCGGCCCCCGTCGAAGATGGGTAACGACAGGGCCGGGCCGATACCTATCACCCGGCTGCCGGCCGAGAGAAAATCTTCGAAGCCGAGCCGCTCCAATCCAATGAAGGCATTCAGGCTGATGTTGGGATAGAACTGTGCCCTGGCAACCTTGATGTCCAGGCGCGCCGCTTCAACCCGCCATCGTCCTGCGACGATATCAGGGCGGCGACCGATCAATTCGACGGGAAGATCACTCGGCAATTGCACGATCCCAACCTTGGCCAGATGCGGCCGTTGCACGGCCAGGCCGGCGTCCGGTCCCTTTCCTTGCAGCGCTGCCAACTGATTGTTGAGCAGGGCGATGGATTCGTTGAGCGACGCAATACGCTCCCGCGCGATGGGCAATGCGGCTTCGGCCTGGGTCAGCTCCAGCCTGGAGTCGATCTGGGCAGCCACCCTTTGACGCGTCAATGCCAGCGTCTGTTCGCGTTGCTTGAGCGTGCTTTCGGCCAGGTCACGCAGGTCGTAGGCTGCATCCAGGCGGAGATAGGTCCTTGTCAACGTTGTGGTCAACACAAGCTGTGTGGCCTGCAGATCTACCTCCGTGGCACGGGCACGATCGAGCGCCGCCCGCATGGCCGCTCGGTTCTTGCCCCAGAAGTCGAGTTCGTAAGTGACGCCCAGTGCCGCGTCATTGATGGTTTGCCAGGTGCCGGCGATCGGTGGCGGCACGGTGCCCGCCTCGCTGAAGCGCCGGCGTACGCTGGTGGCGATGGCGTTTACCTGCGGGTAGAGCGCGGCCCCGGCAATGCCGGACACGGCCTGGGCAGCCCTGACTCGCGCCTCGGCAACGCGCAAGTCTGGCTGCCCCTGCAGTGCATCACCAATGAACCGATTCAGCTGATCGTCGCCCATGGCGATCCACCACTGCTCACTGGGCCAGGCCGCGGTTGAAAACGAAACCGATGAAAGACTCTGTGCCGCTTCCAGATCCTGCGGATCGCTGGCCGTGGCATGCGTGCGCAAGCCGCTGAAGCTCGCGCATGCTGCAAGCAGCATTATGGCGAGCGTCATGGGGACCAGCCGAATGCGGCCCATGTTCATGATGCAATTCCAACCATGATCCGGCACGTTCTCGCTCGCAGTATTGAGGCTGTAGCTTCGACACGTGCACTGGCGCCCCGCATTTCCTCGCGAGGCAATCTCTCCGGAGGAAGGCCAACGAGCCTCAGTTCCAGAACGCGGTCGTCAGCTCCATATCACTCGTGTCCACCACGAACACCGCGAGAAGCTTGGCCGGTTTCGTTTCGCTGGCATCGGCGCTGATCTTATGGCGATCACCCGGCATCTCGGTAAAGCTTTGTCCGGCCTTGCAGGTCGCCACCGGTCCATCGTTGACCTGACTACGGATCTCCCCTTCAAGCACGGTCGCGTAGATGAAGGCGGATTTGGCATGCGTGTGGCCTGGCGAGTAGCCTCCCGGTCCATATTCGACGAGCACGCCCTTGAAGCTCTTGCCGGGAACATTCGGCAGTTCGTGCTGGTAGGCAACGTTCACCTTGGCGTTCTTTGACTTCGGTGCCTCCGCCAGGACACTGCCGAACGGCAGGGCGGCGACAAGCAGCGTACAAAGGTGCGTTTCATGGAGCTTTCCTGTTCTCGGATGTATGTGGGATCAGCGTCCTGTCCGTGAGCGGCAGATCCATTCGTCCATACCGATGCGGCCGAGGCGCGTCTCACCCAACGGCACCAGGGAATGCTCCTCGACGCGACCGCCGAAGTATCGGGCTTCGGGATCACGCACGACCTCGCGCGGGTCGCCCACTGCCTTCAGATAGCGGGCGACGATTTCGTTGAATGGCGCGCGCTCCGGGCCAGCGATTTCGACAATGCCGTTTTGTGGCGCCGCGATCGCCACATCGGCAACCATGGCGGCGACGTCGTCGGACGCGATTGGCTGGAACAGGCCCGGCGCAACCCTCACTGTATTTCCATCCGTACTGGCATCGGCAATGCCGCCAAGAAATTCCAGGAACTGGGTCGAGCGAATGACGGTATAGGGAATGCCGGAGGCCTTGACCAGCTTCTCCTGGGCGACCTTGGCGCGGAAGTATCCGTTTTCCGGCGCTCGGTCGGTGCCGACAATGGATAGCACCACATGGTGCCCGACACCGGCTGCAGCTTCCGCCGCGAGAAGGTTGCGGCCGGAGGTCTCGAAGAACTCCAGCACTGCCTTGTCTTCGAATGACGGTGAGTTGGCGAGGTCGATGACCACTTGCGCCCCGGTCATGGCTTCCTGGAGCCCCTCGCCAGTAATGCTGTTGACACCGCTTTTGGGCGAGGCGGCAATGACATCGTGGCCGCCCTGCCGAAGAATGACGACGGTCTTCGAGCCGATGAGACCGGTGCCGCCGATAACGACGATCTTCATGGTTCATCCTCCACTGCCAACCACGGGAGTTGCCTGAATAGGGCCTCACGTCGCTGCACAATACTACAAATGAAGCAAATCGCAAGAATGGCCAACAAGCGGGGCCGTGCGGGAGGCGATTGCGGGAACAGTCTCGCTTGCCGGTGCGTCAACCGACAGACGCAAGTTTTCAAATTTCACCTGGGCCAAGACCAGGTGCGAGCGGGCTCTGCGCCCCTGTCAACGCGCAACCTTGCAACGCGTTGTAGGCTCTACCGCGCCGAGCCAAATTCAGGTAACGGCAGACCATGGTTGTTGCACTGCGACAAATCGACGACGTCGAAACGCCGACCGCTATTGCGGGGTGGCACACAGAACCAGCAGAACACGCGCCTGAAAGTATCGTCGGAGCCCCTGGCTATCCCGGACCTTTATGCGCAGTGCTTTCAAGTTGAGTAACGGGGTTCCAGCAGCATGAGAATCGATGCCGAAGATCCACGCCGCCCCCTACCTTGCTGCCCTTTACGTGCCCATAAAGCTTTGCAATGCATAGTGGCACGCATTTGGGTAGGACAACTTGTCCACTACATGGGCCGGCGCGCCAGTGGGCTTTCAGTCCCGCAGCAACAATGTCAGCAGCGAATCCGCCGTTGCGCGCATACGTTTCTCATCGTGATAGATACGCTCGATGACGACCAGGCCCCGTGTCATCGTGACGATCAACCGAGCGGCCTGGCGTGCCGGCAGCGCGAGTTGCCCCTCCACATCAGCGCGTGAGAACCGTTCGAAAATCGCGGCTTCGATATCGTCCAGCAGGTCCTTGAGTACGATCTGAATCGCATCGTCCAGATCTTCCGAACCCACCGCGGTTTTCGTACTGAGGCAACCACGCGTCGGCGTCCCGCTCGTCATCGACGTAATGACGAAGCCGAAGAACTTCCGCAACGACTCCCGTAGCCGCGGCTCGCCCAGCGCAAGGCGCATCTGGCCGACATACTTTTCACGGTAAAGGCTGAAGGCCCGCAGGAACAGGGTCTCTTTGTCGCCATACGCGTTATAGAGCGACCCACGCTGCACGCCTGTCGCCTCCGCAAGCTGCTGCATGGTCGTATTCGCGTAACCCTTGCTCCAGAACAGCGTCAAGGCTTTGTCCAGCACGTCATCCTCATTGAACTGGCGAACTCCAACCATTTTTTGTCTTCCCGCACCGTAGTCGTCCGTAGCGGGAATTAGACACCAACATTGACACCACTGTCAAACTAGCCTAGATTGCGCCTATTCATGACACTAGTGTCAAAGATAGGGGTGCGCGATCCTGCGGGGACGTGTGCCGTTGGTCAGTCGCAATCAAGGAATCAGACATGTCCACTCATGCAGCCGGCCTGACGTCGGCAGAAATTGATCGACGGCTTGTATGGCGCTATATATTTGCCGGCTTGTGCGCAAGCCTAGTGAGCATTGGACTGGCGCGCTTCGCCTTTACGCCGCTTATCCCGGAATTGATCCAGTCGCACTGGTTTCCGGCAACGACGGTTGTCTACCTCGGGGCGGCAAATCTCGCGGGCTACGTGTTGGGCGCGCTGATCGGCAGACGCATTGCCAACTGGCTTACCAACGAGCGTGTCTTGCGATTGATGATGGTGCTGATCTCGCTGGCTTTCGTTGCCTGTGCGTATCCGCTGTCCTTTCTCTGGTACTTCAGTTGGCGCTTCATCTCAGGTGTGGCGGGCGGCGTGGTCATGGTGCTGCTGGCCGGCACGATCCTCCCGCATGTGCCCCAAGCACGTAAAGGCGCTGCGGGAGGGGCCATATTCCTGGGGCTCGGACTGGGCATTGCCGGCTCGGGAACGCTGATTCCGCTGCTGCTCAAGCTGGGACTGGCGCAGACCTGGATCGGCCTCGCCGCAGTGTCCGCACTTCTCACGGCGGCAAGCTGGTTCGCGTGGCCTTCAGGCAAGCTTGCGGCCAAAGGAGTTCATGCCCCGACGTCGACACACGACATGGTCCGATTCAGCCGCGCTGTCCGCCTGCTGTATGGTCAATATGCGCTGATGGCGGCGTCGGCCGTCCCACCGATGGTATTCCTGGTCGACTTCGTCACACGCGGGCTCGGCCGCAGCGCGGACCAGGGCGCACTGTTCTGGGCGATATACGGCTTGGGGGCGATCGTGGGACCCCCGCTCTATGGCTACATGGCGGATCGCCTGCGTCCTCGGGCAGTCGCGAGAGCCGTTTGCGCGGCCATGATGCCCGTATTGGCGGCGTTCTACATCACCGACAATATCTACGTCCTCGGGATCCTCACGCTGGCGATCGGCACGTTTGCGCCGGGAATGGTTCCGCTTGCGCTGGCGTGCGTGCATGAGCTTGTGCCACACAATGGTCCACGCCAAAACATCGCGTGGACGCGCGCGAGCATCATTTCAGCCGTCGCGCTTGCCATTGGCGCCTACGGATTCTCGGCCTTGTATGGCGCGACGGGCGGAAATCATCGGGTGCTGTTTCTGACGGGCGCCGCGCTGTTGGTCCTGGCTATCCTGGCCGACCTCTTCGGACGTGCTGTACCAACCCAGCACGGTGACTATCCCTGACGCGTAGTTCGACGGTTCGCCGAACCACACCAAGTCATCAAGCTTGCCGCGTATGAGGCATGCCGCCTGTAGCTGCGTTTCAGGAGATTGCTGTGCAAACTTCTGTCGAGAATTCCACAACACTCGTGATACTCAGGCGGCCGATTCGATTGCGTTTTGGCACGCGTAACCCCAGACCATACAGTCGTTGTGGTGCCTTGATGGGCCAACTGCGTTTTGTGCTCATCGATTTACAACCGTTTTGTACCTTTCGATGCAAAGAGGGTGCGCAGGGATATTGCTCCTCGCACCGAACCTGGAAATGCCATGTCACAGAAGACTTTTTTGATTACCGGTGCCAGCAAGGGAATCGGCCGTGCCCTGTCTCATCGCCTGGCGTCTGCCGGGCATAAGGTGATTGGGGTGGCGCGCAATGCCGACCGCGATTTTCCCGGCATTCTGGTGCCGATCGACCTGACCGATGCCGTCGCGACCGAAGAGGCGCTGACGAAGCTGAAGGCCGAGCACGCTATCGATGGCGTGGTCAACAATGTGGGATTCATCGAGCTTGCGCCGCTTGGTAGCATCGACCTGAATGTCATGGACGACATCTTCCGATCGAACCTGCGCCCAGCCGTCCAGCTCGTTCAGGCGCTTTTGCCCGGCATGCGGGAGCGAGGCTGGGGGCGCATCGTAAATTTGTCGAGCCTGGTCGTACTGGGTGTAGCGAACCGCTCCGTTTATGCCGCGGCCAAGAGCGCCATGGTCAGCTTCACACGGACCTGGGCACTTGAGCTTGCGCCGACAGGAATCACGGTGAATGCCATCGCGCCGGGCCCCGTAGAGACGGAAATGTTCCGCGTCAATACGCCCCAAGGCAGTGACGCCGAGAAGCGCTTTCTTTCCCTGGTGCCGATGGGTCGCCTGGGCAAGCCAGATGAACTGGCTGCGGCGATCGAATTCCTGCTTTCTGAGCCTGCCGCGTTCATCACCGGGCAGACATTGTTCGTGGATGGCGGCGCTTCAATAGGCAAAGCGGCGGTCTAGCTTGATTCATCGGTAGTATCTTGCGGTAGAGAACCATGTTGTACAAAAGACCTGATGACGTCACGGACTGGCGTGACTGGGAGAACTTTTGCCGGATCGTAGAGACTGGAAGCTTTACAGCGGCAGGCGATCGTGCCGGCATTCCCAAGTCTTCGGTCAGTTCGTCGCTGGCGCGACTGGAGGCGCGACTTGGTAGCCGATTGCTAGATCGCACAACGCGAAAGGTGCGCGTCACGGAATTTGGTGAGGTACTTTACGCGCGTGTTGCGCCGTTGTTTAGCCAGCTTCGCGAGGTCGAAAGCGCGGCAAGATCCAGTCAACACGAGGTGTCCGGTACGCTGCGAATAGCTGCGCCATACGAAACAGGCTGGCTCCATCTGGCGCCGGCGCTGGCATCCGTACTGAAGGATTATCCCGCGCTCCGGGTTGAAATCGACGATATCCGGGATCTGCCCGATCTGCTGGAGAAGAGATATGACATCGCCTTCATCAAGACCGATGCAAGACTGCCGGACAGTTCGCTGATCAGCAAGCGAGTCGTCGCCATGGACCGCGCCTTCTACGCATCACCGGCGCTTGTCACGAAACTGGGTCTTGCCCGGCAACCGTCAGACCTGGATTCCTGGCCAGCCATCGTGGACGCGGAAGACCAGCAGTGGGACGTCTTCGACAATGGTAGGGAAGTTGCTCGAATCAGGGTTCGTCCCAGCATCCGGGCACCCAATGCGGAAATACGTGTGCGATCGGCGATCGAAGGGCTGGGGGTGGTGAGACTGCCGCCGAGCTTCGTCGCCGATTACATGCGTCGTGGTGAGCTGGTGCGTCTTTTGCCTTCGATGCTCTCGTCGCCGGTGAAGGTCTATGCTATGACCCCTGCGAGGAAACTGATGCCACCCAAGGTCCGGGCATTGCTTACGGCGTTCGATGAGCTGCGGATGGATGGCATGACCGACGCGGAACGGCTCGGTTACGCCGGCTGATGCCACATCAGAAGACACCCAATCCCGTGGGTGCCGGACCGGTCGCCGGCGCTTTACTTCACCGCCAGATCCACGGCAGCGCCAGCACGTTCTCGATTTCCTTGCGTTTCAGCGCGAAACGGGCGCTCCTGGGTTGGCGATACATGCAGGGCATCTACGTGCCTACTACCCTGCCGCCACTGATGTGCGAGCCCGAACTACAGTCGTGACTGGCAGCCGAGGTTGCCGGCCGGGCCATGGCGCTGCTGGCCGTAGCGGTGCGCGCTGTAAGCCTGAATGTCCCAAATGCGGACAGAATCAGCCCTTCGGCCTCGCGCAGTCGAATGGCGCAGAAGGGTCGATAACGGCCGTCCGCTCGCCTCAATGCAAACGTCATCTCATCGGCCAAGGCGCCCTTCCCAAAATCAGCGTGGCTTCCCGACAACACAGCGATTGTGGAAATGGGCGGATCGATCAGTAGAAGCCAAATAGCCATTCACCACTCGGCTGGCGAACAGCAATGTATCGTTGACGCGCGCTTTCTTCGCTTTGCGGGGATACGTAGTCGGCGAAGAATTCGAGTGCATTCGCCGATTTCCGTTTCCATCCGGCTATCCGCAGTGGAGTTAGGCACCCTGACTTGTGATATCGCATCGAATCGGCAGGCTTCATGTAGTAACTAAACGAAGAATCCGGATCTATATAGCGATTCATTCGGTTCCGGTCTGCACCGCAAGCCGCGAGTGCCACGACATTCTCGATTGCAGGCCTGGCATCGGCAATCATCCGATTGATTTCCTGCGCTTGAGCGGCAGTCATTGCGCCGGAGGTTCGTTGCCGAGTTTCCTCTGGAACGTACACCATGGTGCCTGCGGATTGACTTGCATAGCCGCCGGTAGGTCTTGCGCCCAGAGTCGCGTTAATTGTGCCGAGAGCCTGATTTACCGCCGCCAGTCCATTCATGTCTTGGCAGCCGGCTAGAAGGAGTGTCAGGGAGAGCCCAAGAACTCCCGCGATCGCTTGCTTCCTCGCGTCCATGCTTACCTCCTGCCGATAGCCTTAGAGATTTTTTGATCGGTCTTATATTGGCTCAACGCATAGGCTGACCAGATTGCGGCTGGAATCCAGCCGATCAGCGTGAGTTGGAGAAGCAAGCAGATGATGCCAGCGAACGGGCGACCGATCGTGAAGAATTGGAACCAGGGTAGGAAGATCGCAAGAAAGAGGCGCAACTTTTATATCCGATGGCAGGTTTAGGGATCCGCGCGCCTGTTTGGCACGACACGGCAATTCGTTGTATCGGCAGAAACATGCGGTCCTGAACCCCCAAGAAGTTGGGGGGTGGGCTTTAATGCGTGCCTGCAAATCCCGAGCATCACTGGCCCGCAGGCGGAGAAAAATAAAAACCCCTGCCTCCCCTCCGATGAGGGGTTCAGCGTACACAGCCATCGTCCGTTAAAGCCGCGAAAGCCAGCATCCGAAGCCGACCCGGGCGGAGCTCACGCTGACCAGCTTCGACATCGCGCGGGCTGTAGCCATCTCCCCTGCTGAGAAATGAACGAAAGAACCAAATCAGCCAGGGGGAATTGCGCCCGGAGATACCAATAATCAAGGGAATGGAATGACAAGCTGTACAAACTGCGGCACCGGCACCCCAGCCGGCACGCGCTTCTGCAAAACATGCGGAACGCCAGTCAAAGCCCAAGCATCGGCGGGAGCCGTTGCAGGCTGCAGCGGCTGCGGCGCTGAACTGATAGCCGGCGCAAGATTCTGCAGGAAATGCGGGACACGGCCGACGACTGTGGAAATAGCACTTGCAGACGATGCTTCGCAACATTCGATTACGCTAGTACCAGAGGCCGTGGCACCCGCCGAGGTGGTGGCCGAGCCTGCGCAGGTGGAGGCGCCACTAGTCCGCGAGGTAACACCAGATGCAGACCAACTGCCTGTAGTAGTCGTCCAGGAGGTCGAGCCTGAGCACGTTCCTCAACCCATCGCTCCCAAGCCTGGCAACATCGAAACACCAGCCCAGGCATCGCGGCCAACAGTGGAGCAAGGTACCCACACCTCGACATCCCAAAGCACCACAGAGCCCGCGCCACGTCAATCGTCCAAGGCACTGATCGCCGCCGGCATCGCCACAGCCGTCGCTGTCGCCGGAGGAGGTCTGTTCTGGTGGTACAGCGGCAAGCAACCCACCCCGCCGGTCGACCAAGCGACGCAGGTGCAAGCGTCCCAGCCGGCATCGCCGCCTGAAACCACCGTGGCAACCCAGCCGAGCGAACCCGCCCAGCCCATCCAGCCCCAAGAACCCCCGGCGCCGCCAGCACAGCCCGAGCCAAGCGCACCCGTGGCGGCCACCCTGCCCCCCGCCCCCGCGCCCGCACCGGAACCGCCCTCGCTCGCCACCGCGGCGCCGGCCGTCCCCACGCCCATGCCCCCGGCCAAACCCGCCAAGCCAGTAGCCCAAATCGATCCCATGGAAGCCAAGGTCGACGAGCTGCTGCGCAAGGCCAAGGGCCACATCGCCAAAGGCCAATACGACAAAGCCATCGCCACAGGCGAAAGCGTCCTGGCCATCGACGCCGGCAACCGCGCAGCCAAGACCTTGATCAGCAACGCCAAATCCAGGCAGATGGAAGCGCTGCGCTCCAACACCTCTCTCGAATAACTACCTGCAAATCATGAAACTCCAGAAGACGATTCTAGTGGCGGCCCTTGGCGCGCTGCTGGCCAGCGGCTGCGCCACCCAGGGCGGCCAGAGCGCCATCAGCAGTGAGACGGTCCTGCGCTGCGCGGCGCTTGGCGCGGGCGGTGCCATCGTTGGCGGGCTGCTCGGCGGCACCAAGGGCGCCGTGGGTGGCGCGGCCGCTGGCCTGGCTGCATGCGCGGTGATCGAGGTTGCCACGCGGCAGACCAAGACCGCGGCGGAGGTAGACCGCGAGTACAAGGTGAGCAACCGCAATCGCCTGCCGCGCACGGCCGAGGTGAATGCGTACAACACCGTTGTGACGCCCAGCGGCGCGGTGAAGGCGGGCGAAGCAATCAAGCTGCAGTCGACGATCCGCGCCGTGTCTGGCACCAATGAGCAGGTTCAGGAGGTGAAGGAGATCCTGACCGTTTATGCGCCGTCCGGGGAGGAGTTCAAGCGTGGCGAGAAGATCGTCAGCTCGGCGCCGGGCAGTGGCGAGTTTGACAACAGCTTCACGCTGAAGCTGCCGGCCGGCGCGCCGCAGGGCACGTATCGCCTGAAGAGCCAGGTGGTGCTGAATGGCAAGCCTGGCATCACCCGGGAAAACCAGCTGCAGCTGGCGCAGGTGGGCGACACGCTCACCGTTGCCATGCTGGACCACTGAGTCGACCACTGCGTTGATCAATCAGGCAACCGCAGAACCAATAACAATACGGATAAACCAAGTTCATGACGACAAATGAAAAAGCTGCAGCGCCTTCCTATGCGCTGCTTCGAGCGGCCGAGGCGATTACAAACTGGCGCGCATTGGCGATGTGCGGCATGGCGGGCGTGGCAACGCTGATCGCGGGCATGCTCACCACTTATACGATCGCGCATAGCTTCTTCCTGGGGCTGTTGCTTGGCCTGGTCACGCTGGGGGTAATGCTGGTGGGGTACTCCGCCGTGGGCATCACGCTGATGCGGCAGGCGCAGGGGCACACCATCGGCTTTGTGGATGCGGTGCTGCAGGCGGTGTTCACCGCGCACCGGTTCCTTGGCGTTGGCATCTTGCTGCTGCTGGGCTACCTGGCGGTGCTGCTGGGTGCGTTGCTGATCTTCCTGCTGTGCAAGATCCCGGGCCTGGGGTCGCTGTTGTACGCGTTTGCGTTTCCGCTGGTGGCAGTGGTCATCGGCGCGACGTTCGCGGGCCTGGGGTACGTGGGCTACCCGCTGGCCGCGCCTGCTATCTGGGAGGGCAATACGGCGGTGCAGACGGTGGCGCGGCTGATGCAGATCAGCCGGCACCGGCTGCTGCAGGTGATCGTGAACATGTTCCTGCTGCTGGTGCTGGTGGCGGTGCTGTCGTTCGTGGTGTTTGGCATCCTGGGTTATGGCGCCTTGATGTCGGCGTGGCTGTCGAGCGCGGTGGGTGCCAGCCCCATGAGCTCGCTGTTGGCGATGTTCTCTGACTTCAATCCGTTCGGTCGCGGCTACGGTGGCGGCGGCTTTGGCGGCGGCTATGGCCGTGGTGACATGGCTGCCTTGCAGGATGGCATGGCCTACGCAAAGTCATTTGGCTTTGGCGCGGGCTTGCTGCTGACGATTGCCTTGGTGATCCCGTTCCTGACCTTTATCAACGGCACTTGCCTGATCTATCTGCAGACCGTCAACGGCATGGACTTCTCGGACTCGGAGGCGATGCTGAAAGAGCGCATGGCGCAGGCAAAGCGGCAAGCCGAGCAAGCGCGGGACCGTGCCGCGGAGCGCATGCGCGAGGCCAAGGCATCGCCGCAGGCCAAGCCTGCGGTGCCGGCGGTTGCGCAAGTTGCGGCGCCCGCAGCGGTGGCGTCCGCCTGCGGCAGCTGCCATGCGCCCATGGCGGCGGATGACTTGTTCTGCGGCGAGTGCGGAGCAAAGCGGCCGGCTTGACGGCACGGCGGCGTTAGGACGGCATAGGGCGAGCAGGCGAGGAGGCGGACGCAATGTCCGCCTCCTC
>NZ_BAAILO010000182.1:15478-63117 GCF_054589115.1 Cupriavidus sp. 8B
GATAAAGGCACTGTCGTCCGAGGCGAGGAATACCGCAGCCTTGGCGAGGTCGTCTCCCGTGGCCAAGCGGCCCGCCGGTGTGGCGTCAATCATCGCGGCCTTGTGCTCCGGCGTCACCAGGGTGTCCAGGCCGGGAGTCTGGGTGTGGCCCGGGGCGAGCGAGTTCACGCGGATATGGCGCGGCTTCAGATCGTTTGTCCAGCTGCGGGCAAACGAGCGTATTGCAGCCTTGGTGGCGTTGTAGACCGAGAAATCGGCGTAGCCCTTGAACGAGGCAACGGATCCGGTCAGGATGACCGAGCCGCCGTCTACCAGCAGCGGTAGCGCCTTTTGCACCGTGAACAGCGTGCCGCGTACGTTCACGTCGAAGGTCTTGTCGAAGTGCTGCTCCGTGATCTCCCCGAACGTACCGAATTCATAGACGCCTGCGTTGGCAAACAGCACGTCCAGGCGCCCTGCTTCTTCCTTGATCTGCGCGTAGATGCGGTCGAGGTCGTCCAGATTTGCCACGTCGCCGCGAATCGCGACTGCGCCGCGCCCGATTTCGCTGACGGCCTGGTCGAGTTCGGCCTGACGGCGCCCCGTGATGAAGACGCGCGCGCCTTCCGATGCGAACCGCTTGGCGGTGGCCAGGCCGATGCCTGCGCTGGCTCCGGTGATCAACGCGACTTTGCCTTCGAGCTTGTTTGCCATGATGCTTCTCCAGATCGAGTCCCTCGGGCTTTGGTGGTGCTGGCCGGAGGGGCTTCGTTAAGTGGTGCCGGTATTGGTTGCCACGGATAGAGAGTAATAACGAGGCCTGCCTGTCGGTAGCCATCTGGCGGGACTAACAGCTATTCCAGATTCGAATTGATGGTGCTCAGAGCGATATGGGGCCGTACCGCGTGCGCCGGTCTGCCGCGCTCTGCCAGCTAGAATGGGCAAGTGCGCTCGCTGCGTCCCGGACGGGCGCAGGGCGCGCACTTGCCCTGGCTTGACCCTTACAGGAACTATCAGGAATGACCCAAGACGAACGTGCCATCCGCGACGTAGTCGACACCTGGTTCGCCGCCAGCAAGGCCGGCGACATCGCCACCGTCCTGGACCTGATGACTGACGACGTGATCTTCATGGTCGCCGGCCAGCCGCCCTTCGGCAAGAAGGCGTTCGCGGCGGCGTCGGAAGGCATGAAGAACGTCAAGATCGAGGGCGCCTACGACATCCAGGAAATCCAGGTCCTCGGCGACTGGGCTTATCTGCGCAACCATATCCGGATGACCATCACGCCGCCTGGCGGTAGCCCCGCCGTGCGCCGCTCCGGCTATACGTTGACGATCCTGCGCAAGGACGCCGACGGGCGTTGGCGGCTTGCGCGGGATGCGAATCTGCTGGCGGCGGAAACTGCAGCGACGCCGTCATGATGGCGTCGCCGGGTGAACCGCAGGGACAAGACAGTCGTTGTGCAGTGCACCAGGCAAGCCACGCTGCTACCGCGCATGGCGTTCCCGCCCTATATCGCCAATAATGGTCTAACTGCCATTGCCGGACGAGGGCGACCATGCTTTATAGTCCCGATGCCATTCGTACAGTCGCCCTGCTGGGGCACGCGGGGTGCGGCAAGACCTCGCTGGTCGAGGCGTTGCTGCACAAGGGAGGCGCGCTGCACATGCCCGGCAGCGTCGAGCGCGGCACCACGGTGTGCGATTTCGATCCCTTGGAGCGCAAATATCGCCACTCGCTCGCCACGGCGGCTGCCCACCTCCACTATCACGACACCCGTATCTACCTGCTCGACACGCCTGGCTATCCGGATTTCGCCGGCCTGTCGATAAGCGCCCTGGCGGCGGTGGAGACGGCCGCCATCGTCATCAACGCGCAGGCCGGCATCGAGATGACAACTCGGCGCATGATGGCCTGGGCGCAGGCGCGCAAGCTGTGCCGGATGATCGTGGTCAACGGCATCGACAAGGAGAAGGTGGATCTGCCCAAGCTGGTGGCGGACCTCCAGGAGGCGTTCGGCAAGGAGTGCTTGCCGATCAACCTGCCGGCGGGGCGAGGCAGCGAGGTTGTCGATTGCTTTTTCAACCCGGCGGGCGAGGCTGATTTCCTGTCGGTGGCTTCGGCGCACGAGGCGCTGGTCGATCAGGTGGTGGAGATCGATCCCAAGCTGATGGAGCTTTATCTGGAGCAGGGCGAGCAGATTGCGCCGGAGCAATTGCACGCGCCGTTCGAGCGGGCGTTGCGCGAGGGGCACCTGGTGCCGATCTGCTTCACATCGGCGACCAGCGGCACGGGCGTTCCGGAACTGCTCGACGTGATCGTGCGGTTGCTGCCTAACCCGGCCGAGGGCAATCCGCCGCTGTTCTACCGTGAAGCAGGCGAGCGCCAGGAAACGGTTCGTGCCGAGCCGGTGCCCGACAAGCATGTGCTGGCCCATGTCTTCAAGATCACGATGGACCCGTATCTGGGGAGGATGGCGGTGTTCCGCATCCACCAGGGCACGGTCACGCGCGACAGCCAGCTTTTTATCGGCAACGCCCGCCAGCCGTTCAAGGTCGCGCATCTGCTGATGCTGCAGGGCAAGGAGCGCGTTGAAGTGCCGCAGGCCGGACCCGGCGACATCTGCGCCGTGGCCAAGATCGACGAGATCGCCTTCGACGCCGTGCTGCATGATGCCAGCGAGGATGCACACATCCACCTGGCCCCGCTCGACTTTCCCACGCCGATCTATGGCCTGGCGATCGAACCATCGCGCCGCGGCCACGAGCAGCGCCTGGCTGAGGTGCTGCAGAAGCTGAGCGCGGAAGACCCCTGCCTGCGCATCGAGCATCCGGCCGGCACCAATGAGACCGTTGTGCTTGGCCTGGGTGAACTCCAGCTGCGCTGCGCGCTGGAGCGCCTGACGGAGCAGTACAAGCTGGAGGTGGTGACGCGGCCGCCGAAGATTGCTTATCGCGAGACCATTGGCGGCAAGGCCGAGGGGCATCATCGCCACAAGAAGCAGACGGGTGGTGCCGGCCAGTTCGGCGAGGTGCAGCTGCGCGTTGAGCCGCTGCCACGCGGCACGGGCTTTGAGTTTGTCGACGCGGTCAAGGGCGGCGCGATTCCGGGCCAGTTCATTCCCGCTGTGGAAAAGGGCATCCGCCAGGTCCTGGAGAGTGGCCCGCTGGCGGGCTTTCCGATGCAGGACGTGCGCGTCACCGTGTACGACGGCAAGAGCCATTCGGTCGATTCGAAGGAAGTGGCATTCGCGGCCGCGGGGCGCAAGGCCTTTATCGAGGCCGTGCTCAAGGCGCGGCCGAGCGTGCTGGAGCCTATCGTGGATATCGAGGTGACGATGCCAGAGGCGGCAATGGGCGACATCATCAGCGACCTCTCCGCCAAGCGCGGCCAGGTGCGTGGCACGCGTACCGCGGCGGGCAACAGCGTTCTCGTGACAGGACAGGTGCCGCTGTCGGAGCTCAACGACTATCAGTCGCGCCTGAACAGCATCACTGGCGGTCATGGCAACTACACGATCCAGCTCAGTCACTACGAAGCCGTGCCGCCCGCACAGCAGCAGCAGATGGCGTCGCAGCACAAGGCGCATGGGGACAGCGCGGACTGATGGGATGCCTGGATGCGGGGGTGCCGGGTTGCGAATGGCGATGAAGACCGCTGGACTTGTGCTATGGCTCGGCGCTCTTCTGCCTTCCCCTGCCCTTGCGGCTCTGCAGGACCAATTTCTGTATTTCCCTGTCAAGGCAGAGTTGCCAGAACTGGTTGCTGGCGGGCTAAGGGCCTGGCCGTCTTCGCAAGACTTCAAGGGGTTGGTTGCCGAGCCCACCGGGCCGGTGCGTGCCACTGCGATTGTTTTCCATGGCAATGCCGGACATGCCGGTAACCGTAAGGCTTACGCCGCGGCGCTGGCGCCCGTGGGCGTGCGCGTGATTCTCGCCGAGTACCCAGGCTATGGACCGCGCCCGGGACCGTTGGGCGAAGCCAGCCTTGTGGCGGATGCAGAGCAGGTCATTGCGCAGGCCTATCGCCAATATGGCGCACCGCTGCTGTTGATCGGCGAATCGCTGGGGGCCGGCGTTGCGGCCGCGGCCGGAGCGCGCCAGCGGGACAAGACAGCAGGCCTGATGCTGATCACGCCATGGGACACGCTGCAGCATGTTGCCGGCTACCACTATCCCTGGCTGCCGGTGTCGTGGCTGCTGCGGGACCGCTACGACAGCGCGGCCAACCTGGCGTTGTTCGACCGGCCCGTGGTCGTGGTGGTTGCCGAGCGCGACAGCATCGTCCCGGCGCGCTTTGGCGTGGCATTGCATAAGGAGTTGGTAGCGCCTCGGCAATTGCGCGTAGTGCCTGGTGCCGAGCACAACGATTGGTTCGAGCGAGTTGACGATGGCTGGTGGCGCGATGCCCTTCGTTTCTTGCTCGGGGGTTCGGATTGATTTGCCGCCGCCCCGTGCCGAACCGCAGGTAGCCCGTACCGGGGTGTTGCCACAACGGGAATGCATGCGGGCCGCTAGGTATTCGCCACCAGCAGCTCCTCCGCATTGTTCGGCGGGCGCAGATCATCCGTCCTGCCCGCGAAGTAGCGCCGGGCAAGATCGGCCGCCGAGACGTGCCGTGCTTCCCTGAAGCCAGCTTCGCGGGCCAGCGCCAGGATCTCCGGCGGGGTGAAGAAGCTGAGGAAAGGGGTCCCGCTTGCTCGCGCGCCCTTCTCCGCCATCTCGAGCCCGGGACGTACCTCGGGGTCCGCCAGCTCCAGCGGCAGCAGGAACGTCATGGCGAGGGTCGATCCCGGGGCGAGATCGGCGACCTGGCGCAGCGTGGCCGCGTTCGCAGCCTTGGTGAGATACATGCTGACGCCAGTGGAGACCACGATTGCCGGCTTGCTGTCATCGAAGCCGGCGGCCGCGAGCCCGTCCCGCCATCCCTCGCCCGCCTCGAAATCGACCGGCACGAAGCGCAGCCAGTCCGGGATGCCGAAACCGAGCTCCATCAGGCGCTGACGCTTCCATGCCTGAGGACCCGGCTGGTCGACCTCGAACACCCTCAGGCGGGATGCGATCTCCGGCCTGCGCTGCGCGAAGCTGTCAAGGCCGGCGCCGAGGATGACGTACTGAGCCAGCCCGCGGGCGGCCTGTTCCGCGACCAGGTCTTCGATGAAGCGAGCGCGCGCCACGATCGAAGCGCGGAAGGGGCGCGTGAACTGCGGGTCCATGTCCCCGCGGCGGCGCCAGTCCTCGTCCGGGGCCAGCAGCTTGAGGCCGATCTTGTCTTCCAGCACATGCGGCGGGGCGTCGGCCTCGACATGCAGGGCGCGCCACAAGGCGACTCGCGCTGCCGTGCTGTCCGGCGCTACATCTTGCTTGTCGTTCATGACTCTCCATCCGGTTGGGCCGGGCAACAGCGCATCGCTCAAGTCGCTGCAGCGAATGTCGGCCGACGGCGGCAACAATTCATCCATTGATCGTATCATTTGCCCGGCAGACCATGGCGCGTGCGGTGCCGAATTCCATGCGATTGCCGCCGCCTGCCCCAAAACGGCGAAACTTCTGTCCCATCTTCATGTCGTTACCTGCAATCAACACGCAACCCGCGATGACATAGGACGATCGACCGATGAACATTGCAATCCTCCTCGCCCACCCCTGGTTCGGCACATGGGCAGCGGCCCTGATCGCCGTCGTCGTCGCACTGCTGGCGCATCGCCTCGGCGGCATGCTGCTGTTGCGCATTACCCGGCCCGCCCCGGTGCTGCATACGATTGTGAGGAAAGCGCGTGCCCCGGCTGAGGTGGTCTTGCCCTTGCTGGCGCTGCAGCCGGTCTGGCTGGCCGCGCCAGACGCGCTACGCTGGATCGACAGCGTGCGCCATCTCAACGGCCTGTTGCTCATTGCCGCCACCACCTGGCTTGTGGTGCGCATCATCGCCGGCTTCGCCCAGGGCATCCTGGATCGGCACCCCGTGGACGTAGCGGACAACATGAGTGCACGGCGCATTCACACGCAAACACGCGTGCTCTCGCGCACTGCGATGACCCTGGTCGTGGTGATGGGTGCGGCGATGCTGCTCATGACCTTTCCGGGGGCTAGACAAGTCGGCGCCAGCCTGCTGGCCTCGGCAGGCGTGATTGGCCTGATTGCTGGCTTGGCGGCCAAGCCCGTGTTCAGCAACCTGATTGCCGGGCTGCAGATTGCGCTGACGCAGCCTATCCGGCTCGATGACGTACTGATCATCGAAGGTGAGTGGGGCCGCGTGGAGGAGATTGCCGGCACGTATGTGGTGCTCCGGATATGGGACGAGCGCCGTCTCATCATCCCGCTGCAGTATTTCATCGAGAAGCCCTTCCAGAACTGGACCCGCAACAATGCCCAGATCACGGGATCCGTGTTCTTCCACGTCGACTACGGCATGCCGCTGGCCCCGCTGCGCAAGGAGCTGGAGCGCATCGTGCACGCAGCGCCACAGTGGGACCAGCGCTTCGTCAATCTGGTGGTCACCGAAGCCACGGAGCGGACGATGCAGATACGCGTACTGTGCACCGCGGCCTCGTCTGGCCAGGCGTGGGATCTGCGCTGCATCGTGCGCGAAGGGCTGATCGACTTCATGCAGCGCGAATTCCCGCAGTTCCTGCCACGACTGCGCATTGAGGGCGACGGCGGCGCGCCGCCGCGAGATACACCGTCGCCCGCCTGAGCCGCACGAGCCTCTTGAGCGCTTGGGTCAATGCTTCTACCAGTTGCTACCAGTTGCTACCAGTTGCCATAGGTCGATACGATGCCACGCAGCAGCGCGTCGCGTTCCGCGCCAAGGTGGGCGCCGCTCGCGTCGCCCGACGCATCCTTGCCGACAGCGGTATGCACCACCACCAGGTTCAACGCGGGATCGACGAAGATGGCCTGCCCGTGGATGCCCAGGAGGGCAAACCGGCGGTGACTGCCGGGCAGGATCCAGGTTTGCAGGCCGTAGCCGTAGTAGGTGCTGCCGTGGTACTCCATGTGCCCTGGCCGAAATGCTTCGGGTTGCCGTGGTGCATCCGTCATCGCGAGCAGGTGGTCGCGTGATAGCACAGCGGTGCCCCTCACCAGTCCATCGGACGCCATCATCAAGCCCAGGCGAGCGTAGTCGTGCAGCGTGGCATTGAAGCCACCTTGCGCGAGCTCTTCCTGGTCGACCGGGTTCACCAGCCACGTCGCCTGCGCCTGGGCGCCGATCGGCTTCCATAGCTTCTCATCGACGTAGTCACAGAGCGTGCGGCTCGTGGCACCACGCAACACCAGCCCCAGGATTTGGGTCTGGGCCCCGGCATAGTTGAAGCGCACCCCTTCGGGATCGCTGCGCGCCGTGATCAGCCGAGCGGCCTGGGCAACGCCAGCTCGGCGCACGGCATCGTTGAACCTGGCCCGATCGTCGTGCGCCGAGTAGTCCTCGGTGTACCGGGCGCCCGAGGCCATGCGCATCAGATTCACGATTCGGGTCTGTCCGTACAGCGTGTCCTTGAGCTGAGGCGCGTAGGTCTCGGCGGTGTCATCAAGGGAACGGATGAAGCCCTCTTCCTGCGCCTTGACGATGGCCAGCGCGGTAATCGTCTTGGCCATCGAGTTGGAGAGCATCCGCATGTCAGCGGTGCGCATGTAGTTGTAGCGTTCCGCGACAATCTCGCCGTCCTTCACGACCAGAAGTCCGGTGGCGCGCTGTCGCTGCATGTAGTCGTCCAGTGTCAACTGGCGGCCACGAAAACGGTAGGTGAACGGCGTCTCGATGGCGGCCTTCTTCAGCGCAAGCGGATCGTCTGCCGACGCGAGCGCGCAGGACGGATTGAAGCTGTCCATCGCGCTGAACGAGCCGACGCGATAGCGCTCATCAAAGGCTTGCCTCTGGCTGCGAGCCGGCGGATAGCCCTCGGCTCTGCCCAGGGATTCTTCGTCGGGGGCGGCCGCGCTAGCGCTGACGGCGAGCAAGGCAAGCAAGGCAAGCGGCGGGAAGGAGAGCAGGCGAGCGATCGTCATCACGGCAGGATGTCATTGCGATGGCAGCATATTCTCATGCCATCGAGGCAGATACGCTGAAGGCTACGGGCGGATCCTGGAGGCGTTCTTGAGCCGGCCTCCAGGCGCGACATTCAGGCGGCGTACGACCCGAACTCGATATCGTGCAGGATGTCCGTGCGGGTTGGCGACCAGCCCAGCAGACGGCGTGTCTTATCTGACGACATGCGCTTGTTCAACGAGAGGCTCACGCCGACCGGGCCGCCAGCAGCGTACATCTCCTCGAGCTGGAGACTCGCTGTGCGATCGCCGGCGCCGATCATGCGGCTGACGGCCGCGGCGAGCTCCCGCTGGCTGACTTCACCTGCTACGCCGTGCAGCACTGCGCCAGCGGGCGCGCCCTCGACCGCGAGACAATACAGTTCGGCTAGATCATCCACATGAACATATCCCTGCAGCGTGCCGCCTGCTCCGAGGTGGGGCGCGACGCCTTGGGCGCGGGCCATGCGGATGAGGGCGGGCAAGTCGTAGCTGCCGCCGTTTCCATAAACGAGGCCCGGACGCATCACGATGCCCCGGATCCCGAAGGCGTTCGCCACTTCCTTCTCCGTCTCGACGCGCGCGCCCATGGCTGCGCCGAGCATTTCCACCAGCAGTGGCGGCACATTTGCCGATGCAGGCGCGAAGACCGCGGGCGGCAACGGCAGGCGCACATCTTCATCGAATACGTCGCGCGTCGCCTCGCCGCCATTGACGATGCCAAGGACCGCCGAGCCGCTGGTGAAGACCAGGGTCTTGCCCGACCCCTCGACAGCGCCAAGCATGGCGCGAATCGCGTCCCGATCCTGCGCGAACGTTTCGGCGCTGCCCGCCAGTGAGCCGATGCTTGCCGTACTGACGATCGTATCGACTCCGCTGGCCGCTCTGATCAGGCTCGCGTTGTCGGTGAAGTCGCCGGCGACAGGGGTGATTCCGGCGAGGCGAAGCCGCCCGGCGGATTCTTCCGATCGCGCGAGGCCGAAGACCTCGTGTCCACGTTTGACGAGCGCCTTGGCGGCGGCACCACCGATATAGCCGGTCGCTCCGGTCACGAGAATCTTCATTGCGTTTCTCCTTGACGAGCCGGCGTTCTTTCCTGATGTTTCATGTTCATATCCAATGAGTCTGAGCGTTAGAAGCCGCCGTCCGGATCCGGCGAATCGTTGAATTGAGCACGCTTCGCGCGCAGCTCGGCGTCCCGGCGTCGACCCGATGCACGGCCGCGTCCGATTTGCGGGTGCGGATGCCCTGGGTTGGGTTACCCGTCTCGATGGCGAAGACGCGTGCAGGGACCGGCTGCAAGCGTCTCCGAGTGCTTTCAGCCTTGGAGCCCCATTTTTCCAGTGGCCATTGCCGCGAGGCGAACCGCGAGCGTTCGGGGAACAAAGCGCGACAACCAGGTGGCCGCTCGCACGCTTGTCCGCCCTGGGTAGGCGACCGCTTTCCTTCGATCGAAGGCCTTGAGTGTTTTTTCGACAACCGATTCCGAGCTGTCCATGTCCTTGGGCGACACCTCGGTCGACACCCCGTCAAAGAAGCTCGTTGCCGTGGGTCCTGGGCAAGCTGCCATCACATGAACGCCCGTGCCGGCAAGCTCATATTGCAGCGCTTCGCTGAAGAAAAGGACGAACGCCTTGGTGGCAGCGTAGGTGCCCATGTAAGGGAGCGGCTGAAAGCTCGCGTTGGACGCAAGATTGATGATGCCGCCCGTGCCCCGCTTTGTCATTGCGCTGCCAAGCTGGTGGGCAAGCGCGACCAGCGCCTGGACGTTGACCTGGATCTCCGACTGTACTTTCTTGAAATCCTGCGAGAGGAAGCTGCCGGTCAGGCCAAGCCCCGCATTGTTGACCAGCAGGTCGACCTGAATGCCGCGGTGCTCGAGTTCCTCGCCGATCTGAATGGCGGCATAGGGATTGGCCAGGTCAGCGCTGAGCGGGACGCATTGGACGCTGTATCTGGCGGTAAGGTCTTGCGCCAGGGCGCGCAAAGCGTCACCAGAGCGCGCTACCAGCACCAGGTTCATGCCGCGTGCGGCAAGTGTCTCCGCGAAGACCTTCCCTAGCCCTTTCGATGCCCCTGTAATCAAAGCGGTCGAGCCACGATAAACAAACATTCTTTACCCCTTGCGTAAGGATGAACTTGCATTAGCCTCGCCGACGCGTTGATCCCGGCCTGGATTGCCGGTCACGTTGCCTGGCTGGCGACGGCGGTCGGCGGCGTTCATGCAAGGCTGACGGCGTCCCGTGCCCTGTCGGGAACGTTCGCACGAGCTTCATGGGGATTCGATCGCCGATTGCTGATGTGGAACATTGTGCAAGGTCCGGCGCGCTTTGATAATTGGCCCACCGGTTGAATCATCTTCAAAAAGAACGGAAATATCGTGGAGAACCCCGGTGACATCCGGCTTTTTGTTGAAACGGCAAACCCAGGCGGGCTGTCGGCCGCAGGACGCAAGCTGGGACACTCTCCTGCGGCGGCGAGCGCACGTATTCTCAACCCGCATTCAACGATCAATCGACTTTGGGCTATGTTCCCAAAGCTCAGCCCGCAGCAGTCTCCAGCGCCGCTTCGTATTGCCCCAGGCAGGCCATGCCATTCAGCCGTGCGCGCTGCAGCAGCGCCCGTTGCGCTTGCGCCGCGTTAGCGGCTTCGCCATGCCAGGCCAGCAGGGGCGGCTCCTGCAAGGCGCGCCCGTAGGAGAAGGCCAGCCGCCAGGGCTGCGGGGCGAGCCGGTTCATGGCATCGAGATTGGCGGTGGCCTCAGTGGGCGTTTGGCCGCCGGACAGGAAGAAGATGCCCGGCACCGCCGCCGGCACCGTGCGCTTGAGCACCTGCACGGTCTGCATGGCAACCTCGGCCGGCGCCGCGTGCCCGGCCTCCTTGCCGGGGAGCACCATGCTGGGTTTCAGCAGCATGTGTTCGAGCACCACCGCATGCCGGTGCAAGGCGTGAAAGACTTCGTGCAGCACGGCCTCGGTGACCTCGGCGCAACGCGCCATGGAGTGCGCGCCATCCATGAGCACCTCGGGCTCGACGATAGGCACCACGCCCGTCTCCTGGCAGATCGCGGCATAGCGTGCCAGCGCCTGCGCATTGGCCTGGATGGCAAGCTGCCCAGGCAGTTTGTCGGACACGTTGTACACCGCGCGCCACTTGGCAAAGCGCGCGCCCTGCTGGCGATAGCCGGCAAGCCGCTTGGCCAGCCCGTCGAGGCCTTCGGTGATCTCGTCGCCGGGAGCATGGGCGAGCGCGAGCTTGCCCTTGTCCACCTTGATGCCGGGCACGATGCCATGGCGCGCAGCCAGTTCTGGCAGCGGCGTGCCATCGTCGGCGCGCTGGCCCAGCGTTTCCTCGTACAGGATCACGCCGCTGATGAATTCACCAAGACCTGGTGTCGACAGGAGCAGGTTGCGCCACACCCGGCGGCTCTCCTCACTCGATTCCACCCCGATGCGCTCGAACCGCTTGGCGATCGTCGGCCCGCTCTCGTCGGCGGCCAGCAGACCTTTGCCCGCTTGAACCAGGGCGTCCACGGTGGCTTGCAGTTCGCTTCGTGTGTCCATGATGTTGCTCCGCGAAGATGACATGGGAACAAGCATTAGCTCGCACACGCAATCGCGCAAGCGAGCCGGGGGCGCGTGGCCGGTCCTTATGGTGGCCGCCCGAACGCTTCGCGCAGCTTGCCCTTGGCCTGCTCGAGCGTGGCGCGGCGCTCCCTGGGCAGGTTACGGCCGGCGCGATTGATGTAGAAGTTGAGCATCGACATCGCCGACTGGAAAGCCGTGCCCTTGCGGCGCCGGCTGCTCAGGGCGGACCGCTTGAGCGAGGCGGCGATCTCCTCGGGGCTGTCCGAGGCGAAGAGATGCGGTTCGAGGTCCAGTGCGTTGCTGCGCACGGTCACATCCTGCGACCAGCGCCGCACGGTCCCGGCGCTAGTACCGGCGCGGCCCTTTGCCGGCCGGCGAGTGGATTTCGTGGCGGCCATCTCTGGTCCTCTTACAATTTCATCGGCATCCATCAAGCCTAGGCAACTTTTCGCCGTCTTGGCCGCTCCGGGGGGCTGCAAGACGCGGTACCGCCAGCGGCATGCCCTATCGGCGAGGCCGCCACGACAAGAGCGGAACCGTGCCGAATGACGTCGATGTGCATATAAGCGCGCAAAAGGGGATAAGTGCGCTGTCGATAACAGCACCACGTCGACGTGGCGGTGACCGTGCTGGCGGGTCACCCCGTGCTAGGATAAAAGCCCCCCAGCAGCCACCCCAGGCCCATGACCACCCTCTACGCGACCCTCGGCGTGCAATCGGATGCCACCCTGGACGAGATCAAGCGCGCCTACCGCCGCGCCGCGATGAAGTGGCACCCCGACCGCAACCTTGGCCGCGAGGCGGAGGCGCACGGGGTATTCCAGGAAATCCGCGATGCCTACGCCATTCTTTCCGATGCCGTGCAGCGCCAGATCTACGACGAAGTATTCGAGCGGGAGATGCGGCGCTGCCAGGCCGAGCGCGAGGCGCAGGAAGAACAGGAGCGCGAGACCCAACGCGAGGCCCAGCGCGTCGCGCAGGAACACTACGAGAAGATGGTCGCCATCGCGATGCGCTTTGCCGATGACGGCCACAACCGCGACGTCATCTTCGGCG
The DNA here is from genome assembly GCF_054589115.1 of Cupriavidus sp. 8B. NCBI lineage: Bacteria > Pseudomonadati > Pseudomonadota > Betaproteobacteria > Burkholderiales > Burkholderiaceae > Cupriavidus > Cupriavidus sp. 8B. The sequence continues at coordinate 28,125 of NZ_BAAILO010000182.1, forward strand.
TGCTGCTCGGCCGGGACTGCGACGTGGAACTGGCGGCACGCATCGCGGACAGCGCATGGGCCTTGGAGGCGTCGCGGCGGGCAAGCGCGCCGGCCGCAGACGCGCCTGACACCGGGGCTGCCCCGACGCCCGGCGGGGCGGAGGCGTCAAACCCCGACGAGGCGACGCGGCCCAGGCGTCACCCCGGCGCCTTCGATTCGTTCTGGCACGGCTTGTTCGGCATCCGCTCGTAGCGGAGGGAGGGGGGACATGCCGAGGCCGAAGAATCCGAGCCTGTGCCCGACTGGCGAAGGCCAAGACCACGACATTGGCTATGGCACTCGGCGATATGGGCATCCATGTCAATCCCCTCTCGCTCGGCGGCACTCTGTATCCGGCAGGCAGCGAATCACCCAGCCTGCATCGCCATCATCTGTGCATTGAAGCCATTGACCATGTCGTGTTCACCGGGACCCGGGTTGCCACGGAACAGCTTGGCGCCTTCAACCAGAATCTCATCTGCATCGGTTCCGAGGACAGCGATCGTTTCGTCGATGAACGCTTCAAGCGGCATCGCTTGTTCGGCTTCGCGGCTGTTCATGAGGTCCGTGCGTACCCAAGGCGGTGCGATCTCGAGTACGCGAACCTTCGTGTCCCGCAGCATGAAGCGCTGCGAGAGGATGTACGAATGAAGCGCCGCCTTGGTCGACGAGTACACGGCAGTCACAGCCAACGGCACGAACGCCAGCACCGAGCTGGTATAGGCGACGACAGCATCGTTCCTGGTCTTGAGGTGATCGATCAACGCGGACGTCATGCGGATCGGCCCCATGAGGTTGGTCGTGATGGTGGACACCATCAGCGCGTCATCGATCTGGCCACCCGCCTGGTCCGGCTGCATGACACCGGCGTTATTGATCAGCACGTTGAGATCGGGATAGTCCGCGATCAACTGCGCCGCTACCCGCTCGATGCTGGCGGCATCGGTGATGTCGAGCTCGACCGCGGCCATGCCAGGGTTCGCAGCCACCACCTCGTCCAGGTGGCTGCGCCGGCGGCCGCCGACGATGACCTTGTTGCCGCGCTTGTGGAGCGCCTCGGCTAGCCCGCGGCCAATGCCTGAACCGCCGCCCGTGATGAAGATCGTGTTTCCGGTGAGTTTCATGATCATTTCCTTGCTGATGCTTTAGTGGTTGACGCTTGCGTGCTCAGGCCGAGAACCGGTCGCCGAACATCGGCAGGCCGCTGACGGATTGCGCCTGGGTCGCTTCGTCCTGAAGGACGTCCCAGTGCTCGGCGAGTTTGCCGTCCTCGAAACGGATGACGTCGGCTGCAATCCACGCGGCGGGTCTGCCCATTCCCGAAAAGCGGCCATGCGCGATGACATAGTCACCCTCGGCCAGGATCAGCTGGTTTTCATAGCGCAAGGTATCGGGCAGCGTGCGGATCAGATCGAACAGGCCTGCGCGTCCCGGCGCGATATGTGCGCTGTGCTGAATGTAGCGATCGGACCAGAAGTGCTCTGCTGCAACGTAGTCGCGCTTGTTGAACAGGGTGTCGAATGCTTCCAGCACAAGCGCCTTGTTCTGTTCAGGGGTTGTCTTCGTCATGTTGCGTTCCTCTTTGAAGAGCCGGGCGGCGACGCGGTCAGGCGTCGGGTAGACGTTGTGTCCGTGCTGCGTGGACGTTTGAGTCAAGTGGGTTATACTTAAGACAATGGTGACTGACATTGTCATGTGCTGGATTGTGGCGACTCGCCTCGGCAATGTCAATGGTGATCGACATTGTATTTTCGATGAGTCTTATTGGGCCGTTGGCGGCCGAAGAGAGGGGGAATGGGTGTTTCCAAGCAGCAGGCGATTGAAAACCGGCACGCGATCGTGGCAGCCGCCGAGAAGCTGTTTCGCGAGCGCGGCGTCGATGCGGTCGGGCTCGCCGAGCTGATGAAGGCGGCGGGCTTTACACAGGGCGGTTTCTACAACCACTTCAAATCAAAGGACGCGCTGGTCGCCGCGGTGATGGACAAGGCCATGGAGGATGGTGGAGATGCGTTTGCCTCGATAATCGAAGCCGCCAGATCGGCTGACGCCGACCCGGTCAAGCAACAGATTCAGTGGTACCTATCCCCCGAGCATCGCGCGAGTATCGATGCGGGTTGCCCCTTGTCGGGTTTTGTAGGCGACGCCCGCCGGCTGGGCGAAGCGGCGCGCGACGCTTACGCGGAAGGTCTCGCGGGGAACCTCGAACGATTCACCAGAGTCATCGAAGAGACGGATGGGACCAAAGAAGGTAGCCGCAGGAAAGCGATCACGCTGTTCAGCCAAATGGTTGGCACGTTGCTGCTTTCGCGTGCGGTTGCCGACATTGACCCGGCGCTCGCGGATGAAATTCTTGATGAGGGCCGCCAGCATCTCCTCACCGCCGTGGATGCGCAACCCGCAATCCGATCACGTGGCCACTCGCGCCGAGGGTAGCGCAATGTCCGTTCGGGCTTGGAGAGCGGCCATTGGATCGCTGCCCGTGAGTCGAAGGCAATGGCGCCCGCCGCCTGCCGATCAGATCGCCGGCCCCGACTCCGCCCGGGGCACGAGCGAGCGATAGAGCGTAGCAGCCTAAGGTGGTGATCTGGCGGCTTCGATGTGCTGGCGTACCCCGAACGTCCGATGCAATGCGGCCCCCGCGTAGGGCTGAAGATCCTGCAAAGCGAGCGGCCGGCCAAATCTTGCCAACGGATGCGACTCCAGAACCTGCGTCTGGATCGGCATCGGGTGGGAATGATGGGGAAATAGCGCCGCGTCGAGTGGAGTCGCAAGCATCCCGACCAAGAGCAGAAAATGCCGCCTATAGCAAAGGGGACCGGGCATGCCAAATAGGTAAAACAAATCACTTTCCGGCCAAGATCTATATATGTTTTTTACATGAACCGCCGTCTTTTCGACACGGTCTTTGCAGCGGCCTTCCTATATTGAGGCAGTCTCCCTTCGCAAAACGGAGTATTTCGTGGACGCGATAGTGGTGTTGCTGATTCCGGCATTTGGTGCTGCGCTGTGGGCGCTGATCGCGGGCTTTCGCCGTCTGGAGCGTCGGGGCCATGAACGCTGACCTGCTTTACTGGCTGGCGGGTGGCGTGACCATCGGCTTGTTCGCCTATCTCCTTTACGCGCTGTTCAATGCGGAGGACGTGGCATGAACTCCTCTCCCGTCGTCCAACTCGGACTCTACCTGGTTGCGCTGTTCGCGCTGGCTTGGCCGCTGGGCCGCTACCTGACTGCCGTTATGGACGGCCGCCTGAGCGCCCGCTATGGCTGGCTCGGTGCCTTCGAGCGTGGCATCTGCAAGCTGATCGGCACCAGTGCCGATGAAGACATGCCGTGGTGGCACTATGCCGCTGCAATCGTGCTCTTCAACTTCCTTGGGGTGATCGCCGTCTATGCGCTGCAGCGCCTGCAAGCTTGGCTGCCGCTCAACCCGGCCGGCATGGCCAATGTCGAAGCCGGCTCCGCTTTCAACACTGCCGTCTCCTTCGTCACCAACACCAACTGGCAGGGCTATAGCGGCGAAAGCACCATGAGCTACCTGACGCAGATGCTGGCGTTGACGGTGCAGAACTTCTTTTCGGCCGCCACCGCGATCGCCGTCGTAGTGGCACTGGTCCGTGGCTTCGCCCGCCGCTCGGCCGCCGGTATCGGCAATGCGTGGGTCGATCTCGGCCGCGCCACCGGATATGTGTTGCTGCCATTCGCCTTCCTCATCGCCCTGTTTCTGGCCGGGCAAGGCGCGATTCAGAATTTCGATGCCTATCAGGATGTGAAACTGATCGAGCCGATCGCCTACCAGCAGCAAAAGAACGACGCCAACGGCAAGCCCATGGTCGATAGCGCTGGCAAGCCGGTGATGGAGGACCTGAAGACGGACAAGCAGACCATTGCCATGGGTCCGGTTGCCTCACAGGAGGCGATCAAGATGCTCGGCACCAATGGCGGTGGCTTCTTCAACGCCAATTCCGCCCATCCCTACGAGAATCCGACTGGGGTGGCCAATTTCGTCCAGATGCTATCGATTTTCCTGATCCCGGCCGCGCTGTGCTTCATGTTCGGTGCCATGGTCGGCGATATGCGGCAGGGCGTGGCGGTGGTCGCCGCCATGACGGTGATCTTCGTCGCCATGTTTGCCGTGGTGCAGTGGTCCGAGATGCATGCCAACCCGCTGCTGACGCAGCTTGGCGTCGACGGCACCGCCGGCAACATGGAGGGCAAGGAAACCCGCTTTGGTATCACCGCCTCCAGCCTGTTCACTACCATTACCACTGCAGCAAGCTGTGGCGCGGTGAACACGATGCACGACAGCCTGCTGCCGCTGGGCGGTCTTGTACCCATGCTGCAGATCCAGCTTGGCGAGGTCGTATTTGGCGGGATCGGCTCTGGGCTTTATGGCATGCTGGTATTCGCCATGCTGGCGGTGTTTCTGGCCGGCCTGATGATCGGCCGTACGCCGGAATACCTCGGCAAGAAGATCGAAGCCTATGAGATGAAAATGGTCTCTGCCGCGATCCTGATTACGCCGTTTCTGGTCCTGGGTGGTACCGCCGTCTCCGTGCTGGCCAAGGACGGCCTGGCGGGCATTCTCAATCCGGGTGCCCATGGCTTCTCGGAAGTCCTGTATGCCTTTTCCTCGGCCGCCAACAACAACGGCTCGGCGTTTGCCGGTCTAAGCGCCAACACCCCTTACTACAACCTCCTGCTGGCACCTGCGATGTGGTTCGGCCGTTTCGTGCCGATCGTAGCTGTGCTCGCCATTGCCGGCAGCCTGGCCAGGAAACCCCGCCTGGCCGTCTCGAGCGGCACGATGCCCACGCATGGCGTGCTCTTCGTAGCGTTGCTGGTTGGCACGGTGATCATGGTTGGCGCGCTCACTTATATCCCGGCCCTGGCTCTGGGTCCAGTGGTCGAACACCTGCAACTGTTTGCCCATTAGGACATCGGCCATGAACGACACGACGCGGCCCGATCCGCCTTTGCAGGGTGGCCACATTACCGGCGACCGCGCTTTGCGCTCGCTGCCTCTATTTGATCCGGTGCTGGTCAGGCCCGCGGTCGCGGATTCCTTCCGCAAGCTGTCGCCGCGCGCGCAGCTCCGTAATCCGGTGATGTTCGTCGTTTGGGTGGGCAGCGTGCTGACCACCTTGCTCGGCATCCAGGCCGTCTACGGTCGCGGCGAGGCGCCCGCCGGCTTCATCTTTGCCGTCTCCGCCTGGTTGTGGTTCACGGTGTTGTTTGCCAACTTCGCCGAAGCGCTGGCCGAAGGCCGAGGCAAAGCCCAGGCAGCGGCTTTGCGCGGCAGCCGCAGGAACGTGATGAGCAAGCAGCTTGAGCATGCCAGGCGCGATGCACAGGTTACGGTGACGGACTCCCTCAGCCTGCGCCGCGGCGACATTGTGTTGGTCGAGGCCGGCGACATCGTACCGGCGGATGCCGAAGTGCTGGAGGGCGTCGCCTCGGTGGATGAATCGGCCATTACCGGCGAATCGGCTCCAGTCATTCGTGAGTCTGGTGGCGACTTTTCCGCCATCACCGGGGGCACTCGCGTGCTGAGCGACTGGCTCATCGCTCGCGTGACCGCCAATCCCGGGGAGGCTTTCCTCGACCGGATGATCGCCATGGTGGAAGGCGCCAAGCGCAAGAAGACGCCAAACGAGATCGCCCTGACCATTCTCCTGGTGGCTCTGACGCTTGTCTTCCTGATGGCGACCGTGACGCTGTTACCGTTCTCGCTATTTGGCGTGAACGCTGCAGGCAGCGGTAGCCCGGTCAGCATTACCGTACTGGTGGCGCTGCTGGTCTGCTTGATTCCCACTACCATCGGCGGCCTGCTTTCCGCCATTGGCGTAGCCGGCATGAGCCGTATGCTGCAGGCCAATGTGATAGCCACATCAGGGCGCGCAGTGGAGGCCGCCGGCGACGTCGATGTCCTGCTGCTGGACAAGACCGGCACCATCACGCTCGGCAACCGCCAGGCCAGCACCTTCGTGCCAGCACCGGGTGTGTCGGACCGGGAACTGGCCGATGTAGCGCAGTTGGCCTCACTATCGGACGAAACGCCGGAAGGTCGATCGATCATCGTGCTCGCCAAGGAAGAGTTCGGCCTGCGCGGTCGCGAACTGCATGACGCCCACTTCCTTCCCTTTACCGCGCAGACCCGCATGTCCGGGGTCAATATCGGCGAGCGTCATATCCGCAAGGGGTCTGCCGACGCGGTGCGATCCCATGTGGAGGCCATGGGAGGTCACTACCCGGCGGGCGTAGCCGACCAGGTCGACCAGATCGGCCGCCGCGGCAGCACACCCCTGGTGGTGGCCGATGGCCCGCGCGTAATGGGCGTGGTCGAACTGAAAGATATCGTCAAGGGTGGCATCAAGGAGCGCTTTGCCGAACTGCGCGTCATGGGCATCAAGACGATCATGATCACCGGAGACAATCGTCTGACTGCGGCCGCCATCGCCGCCGAAGCGGGCGTCGACGACTTCCTTGCTGAAGCCCGGCCGGAAGACAAGCTCAAACTGATCCGTGACCACCAGGCCGATGGCAGGCTGGTGGCGATGACCGGCGACGGCACCAATGACGCCCCGGCGTTGGCCCAGGCTGATGTGGCGGTAGCGATGAACAGCGGTACGCAAGCAGCCAAGGAGGCCGGCAATATGGTCGATCTCGACAGCAACCCCACCAAGCTGATCGAGATCGTCGAGACAGGCAAGCAAATGCTGATGACGCGCGGTGCGCTAACGACCTTCTCGGTGGCCAATGATGTCGCCAAGTACTTCGCCATCATCCCGGCCGCCTTCGCGGTCACTTATCCGCCACTGAAGGTGCTGGACGTGATGCATCTCTATAGCCCGGCCTCGGCCATTTTGTCGGCGGTGATCTTCAATGCTGTCGTCATCATTGCCCTGATCCCCCTGGCCTTGAAGGGTGTGAAATATCGAGCGCTAGGCGCCGATGCGCTATTGCGCCGGAACCTGTTGATATACGGCGTAGGCGGCTTGATCGTACCGTTCGTCGGCATCAAGCTGATCGATGTCGTGCTTGGACTCATCGGCGTCGCGTAGGCGCCGGGAGACCTCGCCCAACCAAGTGGCAGAGGATTCGGCAAGGAGTCTGGATCATGAAATCCCTGATACGGCCGGCCGTGACGCTGTTCTTGCTGTTGAGCGCGGTGACAGGCCTGCTTTATCCGGCCGTGGTCACCGGCGTGGCGAAGCTGCTGTTCTCGCATCAGGCGGCGGGCAGCCTGATCCAACGCGGCAACGAGGTAGCCGGCAGCGAACTGATCGGCCAATCGTTCAGTGGCATGCGCTACTTCTGGAGCCGGCCTTCCGCGACCTCGCCGATGCCGAACAACGCTACGTCTTCTGCCGGCTCAAACCTCGGCCCAACCAACCCGGCGCTGGTGGATGCGGTCAAGGCACGCGTCGAGGCAGTCCGTGCCGCGCACCCGGACCAGACAGGCCCGGTGCCGATCGATCTGGTGACAACGTCCGCTTCCGGCCTGGACCCGCATATCTCGCCGGCGGCAGCCTACTATCAGGTCGAACGGATCGCCAAGGCCCGCGGCTTGCCGCCTGCCAGGGTCAGGCAGTTGGTGGACCAGTACGTGGAGCGCCCCAGTTGGGGCATCTTTGGCGATAGCACTGTGAACGTGCTCAAATTGAACCTGGCACTCGACAAGGCCTGATCCGCTTCCGCAAGGTCTGTGGAATTCGGCCCTACGCCTTATGGGGTTGCCGTTTCCGGACCGAAGAGGTGGACCATGGACGCCGATCGCCCCGATCCAGATCGTCTGCTGGAAGCAATCAGGGAGGACGAACTAGCTGCCGCGCGCGGCAAGCTGAAGATATTCTTCGGCGCCTGCGCCGGTGTCGGCAAGACCTACGCCATGTTGCAGGCCTGCCGGCAGAAGCAGGCCGAAGGCGTGAACCTGGTCATCGGTGCGGTGGAAACGCATGGCAGGGCCGAGACCGCTATCCTGCTCGACAGCATGCCCGTGCTGCCGTCGCGCAAGATCGCCTACCGGGACCGGATACTGGCCGAGTTCGATCTCGACGCCGCGCTGGCGCTGAAGCCGGCGCTGATCGTGGTGGACGAACTGGCGCACTCCAACGTCGTGGGAAGCCGTCACCAGAAGCGCTGGCAGGACGCGGACGAACTCCTGGCGGCGGGTGTCGACGTCTACACCACGCTCAATGTGCAGCACATTGAAAGCCTCAACGATGTCGTCGGATCGATCACCGGCATCCGCGTGCGCGAGACGGTACCCGATCGCGTATTCGACGCCGCCGACGAGGTGACGCTAGTTGATCTGCCTCCCGACGAACTCCTGATCCGGCTTGCTGCCGGCAAGGTATATCTGGTCGACGCAGCGGAGCGGGCCACCAGGAATTTTTTCCGCAAGGGCAACCTGATTGCGCTGCGGGAGCTGGCGCTGCGCCGGACCGCCGATCGGGTCGATGCGCAGATGCAGGCCTACCGGGCCGACCGGGCCATCAGCAGCGTCTGGCAAGCGAAGGAGCGCCTGGTGGTCTGCATCGGTCCAGGCCAGAGCGGCGAAAAGCTCGTCCGCGTTACCGCCAGGCTGGCTGCCAAGCTGCAAGCCGACTGGATCGCCGTCTACGTCGAGACGCCCGCACTGCAACGACTGCCGCCCGCTACCCGCGCACGCGTGCTGAGCGTGCTCAAGCTGGCCGAGGAAATGGGTGCCGAGACCGCCACGCTGGCCGGCAGTGATGCCGCGGCCACGCTGGCAGCCTATGCCAAGAGCCGCAATGCCGGAAAATTGGTGATTGGCCATCGGCTAATACCCGGGTGGCGACGCAAGCTATTACCCGGGCTAGCTGACCGGCTGGCGGAACGGGCGGCGGAGTTGGACCTTCTTCTGGTTGGCGTCGACGAGACGGCGCCGCCAGCCGACGAGCGGCGCGTCCAGCTCGGCCAACTGGATTGGCGCGCCTACGGTGCGGCAACCGCCATTGTCGTGGCCACCACTGCGGCCGCTGCGGGCCTGCTTTCCGTGTTTGAGCTGGCCAATGTGGTGATGGTATTCCTGCTCGCGGTAGTCGGGGTCGCCATCCGCTACGGACGTGGACCGGGTGCGCTGGCAGCGATGTTGTCGGTGCTGGGTCTTGATTTCTTCTTCGTTCCGCCCAGGTTCACCTTCACGGTCAATGACACCCAGTATTTTTTACCTTTGCGCTGATGCTTCTGGTGGCGCTAGTGATTGGCCAACTGGCCGCTCAATTGCGCTTCGAGGCCAAGATTGCGCGCGTGCGCGAACGGCGGGCCGCTGAGCTCGCCGGCCTGGCGCAGCAGCTTTCGGCGGCATTGATCACCGAGCAGATTGTCGACGTCGCAGTCGACCGGATTGGCACCATCTTCCATGCCAGATCTGCCGTGCTGCTGCCTGACAGCCATGAGCGCATACGCGAACCTCACGAGACGTCCGATGCGGCCGCGTTGGTGCTGACTGACAACAGTGTGGCGCAGTGGGTTTACGACCACCAGCAAGCGGCTGGCCAGGGCACCAACACGCTGCCGTCAGCAACTGCCCGATACCTGCCGCTGAAGGCACCGATCCGAACCAGGGGCGTGCTGGCAATCCAGCCGGCCGACGTGGCGCTGTTCGATACACCGGAAGACATGCGCCTGCTCGACACTTGCGCCTCGCAGATTGCACTGGCACTGGAGCGAGTGCATTTTGTCGAAGTCGCGCAGGACGCGCTGGTCCATATGGAAGGCGAGCGGCTGCGCAACAGTTTGCTGGCCGCCGTGTCCCACGACTTGCGTACGCCGCTGACCGCACTGGTCGGCCTGGCCGATACACTGAGCCAGGATGAGTTGCCGCCGGAAACCCGCAAGGAGCTAATCGCCGCGGTAGGTCAGAAGGCTCGGGGAATCGCTGAACTGGTCGGCAAACTTCTGGATATGGCGCGCTTGCAAGCGGGCGCAGTCAAGCTCAAGCGCGACTGGCAGTCGCTGGAGGAAGTGCTAGGCTCGGCCCGGCGCCAACTCGAATCGGTGCTGGCCAGGCACAAGGTAAGCTCCCGCCTGCCGGCCGATTTGCCGCTGTGCGAATTCGATCCGGTGCTGATCGAACGCGTGTTTGTGAATATTTTGGAGAACGCCGCCAAGTACACTCCGCCGGGTAGCGAAATAGTGGTGTCCGCCACCGTCGGTGATGGCATGCTCCATGTGATCGTGGACGACAATGGTCCCGGCTTGCCAGCCGGGCGCGAGGAAACGCTGTTTGCCAAGTTCGAGCGAGGCGAGAGCGAATCTGCCCAGCCCGGCGTCGGCCTTGGCCTTACCATTTGCCGCGCGATCGTCGAAGCCCACGGTGGCCGCATGCACGCTGAGAACCGCAGGGAGGGCGGAGCCCGCTTCGTCTTCACGCTGCCATTCAGCGCATCCCTGGCCATTAACGAGACAGAATCTTAAACGCGTTCGATAGTTCGCCACTTCATACGGCACACGCATCATGAAAACCGCTGCCCGCATTCTGGTCGTTGAAGACGATGCCCACATCCGGCGTTTTGTCTGCGCTTCACTGACCGCCGAGGGCTACAGCGTGTTCGAAGCGCAGACCGTGGCACGTGCGCTGGTCGAGGCCGCCAGTCGACAGCCCGAGCTGTTCGTTGTCGATCTCGGGCTGCCTGACCGCGATGGCCGCGAACTCATCTCGGAACTCCGCGCATGGACGCTGGCCCCCGTAATCGTGCTGTCGGCCCGTGACCACGAAGAGGATAAGGTGGCAGCACTGGATGCCGGCGCCGACGACTACCTCATGAAGCCATTTGGCGTGCCGGAGCTGCTGGCTCGAGTCCGGGCGCAGTTACGGCGCAGTACCGTGATCACCGGCAGTGAACACGCCGGGATGGTGAACTTTGGCGATGTGGCCGTGGATCTGGCGGGCCGGCAAGTGAGGCGCCAAGGTAATCTGGTGCGATTGACGCCAACCGAATATCGCCTGCTGGTAGCCTTGATCAGGGGGCATGGCCGCGTGCTGACGCATCGCCACCTGCTGCTCGAGGTATGGGGGCCGAATAGCTCGGAGCATGCTCACTATTTGCGGATTTACATGGGCAATCTGCGGCAAAAGCTGGAGGTAGACCCGGCTAATCCTCATCACTTCATGACCGAACTGGGTGTGGGGTATAGGCTCGTTGGCCTGAGTTGAGCGGGATTGCTATGGTTGACGCACAAGACCCTGCACACGAAGTGATTTAGGCAGGCAATGACATTCGCGATCTTCTGACCCTTGGTCTTGGGGCTGCAAGACCTTCTGTGGAGTGAGAGGATGCCGGGTGCGAGGCGGAAAGGCAACTTGCGTCATGATTGACGCCATCGCCCTGCTCGTCGTTGCGGCGGCGGGATTCGCCTATCTCAATGAACGGATTACGCGCCTGCCAATGACCATCGGCGTCGCGGCGATCGCGCTCGCATGCTCCCTGGTGTTCATGGTGTGCGACGGTCTGCAGATTGCGGACTTGCGCGATCCCGTATCCCGGTGGCTGTCGGCGCTCGACTTCAGTCAGCTACTGCTGCAGGGCATGCTGTCGTTCCTGCTTTCGCGGGTGCATTTCATGTAGATGGGCGCAGGCTACGGCAATACGCATGGCAGATTGGCTTCCTGGCCGTCGTGGCAACGGCGGCCTCCGCGTTCCTGATCGGCGTTGCAACATATTGGGCGCTCCAAACGGCTGGCGTCCAACTAACGTTAGTCTACTGTCTAGTCTTTGGAGCTCTTGTCGCACCCACCGACGCGGTCGCGGTCCTGGGGGCTTTGCGTAGGGCGAAGGTGCCAGGGAACGTTGAGACCGCTATCGCCGGAGAGTCCCTGTTCAACGATGGACGCGTTGACGTGATGCAAATGGCCGTTTTGGCCTTTGCGGACGTTCAGACATTCTCAGGGGTTCATGGCACATCGAACACGCTGCGCAAACGCCGTCGATCCCGCATACGTGGCCCGCTCGCCCAACTCGGTTTCGATCAGCAGTATCCGGTTGTACTTCGCCACACGATCCGAGCGGCAGAGTGAGCCAGTCTTGATTTGGGTGGCCGAAGTCCCTACCGCGATATCGGCAATCGTTGTGTCTTCCGTCTCGCCGGAACGATGGGATACCACCGCTGTGTATCCTGCCGCAGCAGCCATCGAGATAGCTGCCAAGGTCTCGGTGAGGGTCCCGATCTGATTCGGCTTGATCAGGATGGAGTTGGCGATCCCTTCCTTGATGCCTCTCTCTAGGATGGCGGTATTGGTGACGAACAGGTCGTCGCCCACAAGCTGAATGCGTTCTCCAAGCGTCTGCGTCAGCAGCTTCCATCCTGCCCAGTCGTCTTCTGCCATGCCATCCTCGATCATGACGATGGGGTAGCTTTTCGCCAGTGTGGCGAGATAGTCGCAGAAGCCGCTGGCGTCGAAGCGCTTGCCTTCGGAGGCCAGGCTATACACCCAGTTTTCGTAGAGTTCCGAACTGGCGACGTCCAGCCCAAGTGCGATGTCGGGGCCAACCCGATAGCCGGCGATCTCGATTGCGCTGATGATCGCTTCTAGCGCAGCCTCATTGGAGGGGAGATCAGGAGCGAACCCGCCTTCGTCACCCACGGCGGTTGAGAGGCCGCGTTTTCGCAGCACGCTCTTGAGCGAGTGAAATACCTCTGCGCCCCATCGGATCGCCTCGGCAAATGACGTGGCGCCTACCGGCAAGATCATGAACTCTTGTATGTCGACGTTGTTGTCCGCGTGGGCGCCTCCGTTGATCACATTCATCATCGGTACTGGGAGCACGAAGCGGTCGGTCGTCGAGAAGCGTCTGTACAAGGGCACCCGCTGGGATGCAGCCGCTGCCCTGGCGGTGGCGAGCGACACCGCTAAGAGCGCATTCGCGCCCATGTGGGATTTCGCCTCCGTACCGTCCGCTTGCAGGAGCAAACCATCCACGGCCGCCTGGTCCGCCGCGTCGCAACCGACCAGCGTTGCGCTCAGGTCTTCGCTGACGTGTTTGACGGCCTGCCGGACACCTTTTCCGCCGTAGCGAGCTGGGTCATTGTCCCGGAGTTCCAGCGCTTCCCGGCTGCCGGTGGAGGCGCCCGAGGGTGCGGCCGCATATCCGCAGGCGCCATCGGCCAGTGTCACCTCTGCGGCCACGGTAGGATTGCCACGGGAGTCCAACACCTCGAAGCCTCGAATAGATCGGATGACGGTCATGATGCATGCCTCAAATAGTGATGTCGTCGGTGCCGAGGGTTTTCAGGCGGCTGGCTGGCCGAGCGTTGCGATGCGAAGCAGGTTGGTCGTGCCAGGCGTGCCAAAGGGCATGCCCGCAGAGATCACGATGACCTGCCCCGAAGTGGCAAAGCCCTCGCTCTCGGCTGTGTCGCAAGCGTAGGTCGTCATTTCGGTCACGCTTTCCACCTCATGGATGACGACCGCATGCACGCCCCAGACGAGTGCCATGGCGCGCGCAGCATGTAGATTGGGGGTCATGCCGATGATGGGAGCCTCGGGACGCTCGCGAGACATGCGCATGGCGGAATAGCCTGAGCTTGTGTAAGCCACGGTGGTGGCTACGTGGAGAAGCCCGGCTACGCGGCGCATTGCGCTGCCGATGGCGTTGGCGATGTCCGGCTCCGGCGGGGTCTGCGATGCCTCCATGACCTCCCTGTAGTACGGGTCCGCCTCCGTCTGCACAATGATGCTGTTCATCATCTGCACGGCTTCGACGGGGTATTTGCCGGAAGCGGATTCCGCGGAGAGCATGACGGCGTCGGCGCCATCGTAGATGGCCGTGGCCACGTCGGAAGCTTCGGCGCGCGTCGGTACGGGCGAGCTCACCATGGATTCCAGCATCTGCGTGGCGACAATGACGGGCTTGCCCGCCTTGCGGCAAGCCTGCACGATGCGCTTCTGAATGGATGGCACCTGCTCGGCGGGCATTTCGACCCCAAGATCGCCGCGGGCGACCATCACCGCGTCGGTTTCGGCGACGATGGCATGCAACTCCGCGATGGCCGCCGGCTTCTCCAGCTTGGCGACGATGCTGGCCCGGTTTCCGACAATCTGCTTGATCTCGCGAATATCCTCCGCGCGCTGGACAAAGGACAAGGCGATCCAGTCGACCCCGAGCGACAAGCCATAGTCCAGGTCTTCGCGGTCCTTCGCGGTCAAGGCCGACAGCGGCAGCACGACGCCTGGCACGTTGACGCCCTTGCGGTCGGACAGCACCCCACCGTCGATCACTTCGGTCTCGGCATGGTCCGGCCCGAAGGCCTTTACCCGGAGGCGAAGCTTCCCATCATCGAGCAACAGGTCGGTCTCCGCTTTCAGCGCCGCGAAGATCTCGGGATGGGGCAGCGCAACCCGGCTCGCGTCGCCCGGACGGTCCTTGTCCATGTCAAGCCGGAACGTCTGGCCTTGCACGAGCGTAACGGGACCGTTCCCAAACTGGCCCACGCGCAGCTTTGGCCCTTGCAGGTCCAGCAAGATGCCGATTGGCCGTCCCAGCTCCGTCTCCAGATCCCTGATGAGGTTGAGGCGTGCCTTGTGGTCGGCATGCGTGCCGTGGCTGAAGTTCAGCCGGAAAACGTCGGCGCCGGCCATGAACAGGCGGCGAAGGCTTGCCGCATCGCTGCTGGCCGGTCCGACGGTGGCGACAATCTTGGCATTTCGAGTGCGGCGCATGATCTAGCATCCTTTTCCGGCCGGGCTGGTAATCAGCATGGCGCGAAAATCGTTGACGTTGGTAAGAGTGGGGCCCGTGACGATGGCGTCGCCAAGCGCCTCGAAGAAAGTGTGGCCGTCGTTGTCGGAGAGAAAGGCGTGCGGCGCCATCTCTGCCTGCCAGGCTCGCGAAAGCGTCGTGGGATCGGCGTATGCCCCCGCGATCTCTTCTATGCCATCCACGCCATCCGTATCGGCTGCCAGTGCGAAGACACCGGGGTGGCCGTCCAGCGCAATGGCCAGAGAGAGCAGGAATTCCACATTGCGCCCGCCGCGGCCATTGCCCTTCACCGTGACGGTGGTCTCGCCCCCTGACAGGAGCACGCACGGCAGTTGGAATGGCGCGGTCCCCTGCGCGGCCTGAAAGGCGATGCCGGCCATCACCTTGCCCACGTCGGCAGCCTCGCCTTCGATGCGGTCCCCCAGTACATAGGGCTGGATGCCCGCGGCCGCCGCTGCCTGCGCCGCGGCGGCAAGGGAGATTGCTGGCGTCGCGATCATGTGCACCTCGCTGTGCGCGAGCCGTTCATCGCCAGGCTTGATGGACTCTCCGCCGCCGGACCCCAGGAGACGCTCTGCGCTGGCCGGGAGGAGGATCCCGTAGCGCCGGACGATATCCAGCGCGTCCTGGCACGTCGTCGTGTCGCATACCGTTGGCCCGGAAGCGATATTGACCGGATCGTCGCCGGGTACGTCTGAAATCAACAGCGTAACCACGCGTGCCGGATGGCACGCCGCGGCAAGCCTTCCACCTTTAATGCTGGATAGATGCCGCCGCACGCAGTTCATCTCCGAGATGGTCGCGCCGCTGGCCAGGAGCGCCTGGTTGACGGCGCGCTTCTCGTCCAGGCTGATGCCGGCAAGCGGAAGGCTAAGCAGTGAGGAGCCCCCGCCGGAAATCAGGCAGATGGCCAGATCGTCTTCGGACAGTCCCGAGATCATGTCCAGCATGCGAACCGCGGCGCGCTGGCCAGCCGCGTCGGGCACCGGATGCGCGGCTTCGACCACTTCGATGCGCGAGGTCGGCGCGGCGTGGCCGTACCGCGTCACGACCAGGCCGGCCAATGGGCCTGGCCATGCGCGTTCCAGCGCCCGCGCCATGCTGGCGGCTGCCTTGCCGGCCCCGACGACGACGGTGCGACCGACCGGCGGCTCGGGTAATGCGCACGTCAGGCAGTCCTGCGGGTCCGCTGCGGATACGGCAGTCCGGAAGAGCGACTCCAGGAATGCCTTGGGGTTTTCAATGATGGCGTGTTTCACGATGCGTTACCTGTTTCCGTTCCGGCTTCAAGCGCTCTTGCGGGCGTCGGCTGCATAGTTGGGCTGCAACGGCACCAGCGGGATCGGTTCCTGAGCGACACCCTCATAGAGTTCCTCCAGGTCTTCGGGGTCGACTTCGCCATTGAGCACGCGTTGGACACGGTCCTCATCGAGTGCGCCGACCCACTTGGCGATCGCCATGGTCGCAACCGCGTTGCCGATGGTGTTGGTAATGGCGCGCGCCTCCGACATGAAACGGTCCACGCCAAGCAAGAGCACCATGCCGGCCACCGGAATCTTCCCCAGCGACGCGAGCGTTGCTGCCAGGGTGATGAAGCCCGAGCCGGTGATGCCCGCAGACCCCTTCGACGTCAGCAGCAGCACGCCGAGCACGACGAACTGGTCGGCGAGGGTCAAAGGCGTGTTGGTGGCTTGCGCGATAAAGATTGCGGCCATGGTGTAGTAGATGCACTGGCCATCGGGGTTGAAGGTAAGCCCCGCCGGCACCACCAGCCCAACGACGGGCTTCGACACGCCAACGTTTTCCAGCTTGCGCATCAACTGCGGGATAACGGATTCCGACGAGCTCGTACCCAGCACGGTCAGGATTTCGTCCTTGATGTACTTCAGGAACTTCAGCAAGCTGAACCCGCAGGCGCGGCAGATTGCACCCAGGACGATCAGCACGAACAGCGCGCAGGTCCCGTACATGGTGGCAACCAGCTTGCCCAGCGACGCGATGGAGCCAAATCCGTATTTGCCTACCGTGAAGGACATCGCGCCGAACGCGGCGATCGGCGCGAAGCGCATGATCATGCCGACGACCGCGAACATGGCGTTGGCGAACGAGTCCAGCGCGGCGACGAACGGCTTGCCGCGTTCGCCCAGGTGTGCCAGCGCCACGCCCATGAATACCGAGAACACGAGGATCTGCAGGATGTCGTTCTTGGCGAGCGCATCGACGATGCTCATCGGCACGAGGCTGAGCAGGAAGTCCATGATGCCTTCGTGCTTGACCTGTGCCGTATAGGCGGCAATGCTCTTTGTGTCGAGCGTCGCCGGGTCGACGTTCATGCCATGCCCAGGCTGAACCACATTGACGACGATCACGCCGAGCAGCAACGCGAACGTCGACAGCACTTCGAAGTACAGCAGCGCACGCCAGCCCACCCTGCCGAGATCCTTCATGCTTTCCATCTTGGCGATGCCGAGCACAACGGTCGCAAAGATGATGGGTGCAAACACCATCTTGATGAGGCGAATGAAGATATCGCCAAGTGGTTTGAGCTCGCTGCCGATATGGGGCATGAAGATACCCAGCAGGATGCCCGCCGCCACGGCAATGAGCACCTGAACATACAGTGAGCCTATGAGTCGCCTTTTCATGATGTCTCCTGTGGCGACGCACTTGCAGCGCAGCCTGTCTTGCCTTCATCAACCGGATGCGGCCGACGCCTGCGCGACGGCCGTGCCTCTTGGTCAGTCCATGCTGACGTGCGCTTCCTTGACGAGCTTGCCGAAGCGGGTGACTTCGTCCTTGATCTGGGCCGTCATCTGGGCCGGGGTGTTGCCGACCGGCTCTGCGCCGATGGCAGCGAATTGTTTCTTCACATCGGGCAGTGCCAGGGCCTTGGCGATTTCAGTGCTAAGCCTGTTCACGATCTCAGGCGGCGTTCCGGTAGGGGCAAGGATGCCGAACCAGGAGGCGATGTCGAAGCCGGGCAAGCCGGATTCGGCAAGGGTAGGCACATCCGGCAGTGCGGAAGAGCGCTTGGCCGTGGCGACCGCCAGCGGCTTGAGCTTGCCCGCCTTGATGTAAGGCAGCGCGGACGACGCGGTGTCAAACATCATCGATACCTGGCCGCCCATCAGGTCAGTGATGGCCGGGGCGCTCCCCTTGTAGGGAACGTGGACGATGTTGGTGCCGGTCTGTGCCTTGAATTGCTCGCCGATGAGGTGATGGGCCGTGCCGTTGCCATTGGACGCGTAGGTCAGCTTTCCGGGATTGGCCTTGGCATAGGCGACCAACTCCTGCACGTTCTTGGCCGGAAAGCTCGGGCTGACGACGAGCACGTTCGGCACGATGGCAACGACGGAGACCGGCGTCAGATCCTTTTGGAAGTCGTAAGAGAGCTTTCTGTAGACGTTCGGCGCGATGGTGTGGTGAACCGCGCCCATGAGCAGTGTGTAGCCATCTGGCGCGGACTTCGCGGCGGCGTCCGCGCCGATGGTTGCACCAGCGCCCGGCCGGTTTTCGATGATGACGGGCTGGCCTAGCGCCTGCGTGAGCTTTTGTCCCACGGCGCGGGCAAGGACGTCGGTGGTGCCCCCCGGGGGAAACGGGACAATGAGGCGAATGGGCTTGGTGGGATATGCCTGGGCGAAAGCGGTGCCGGCGCCGAGAGCGAGGGCGAACGCAGCCACCGCAGTCCGGATAACGGATTGCATGCCTGTCTCCTGATGGCATTCTTGATTGGCCGGCCCACTCAGGGCCGACTCGGTGCGGGGCACCTGTGCCGGTGCTAGCCCGCTAGCTGTTTGATGCGGCGCGGCGAGCCGCGCTTCCTGCTCAGCCTCAGGCCGCCTTCTTGACCTGGTTGGCCAGCACCTTGCAGATGGCTTCGGTGACCGACGCGGTGGTCGCGTTGCCGCCCAGATCCGGGGTGAAGACGCCGTCCGCGGTGATCTGCTCGATGGCTGCCATCAGGCGGTCAGCCGCGGGCTTTTCACCCAGATGCTCAAGCATCATGGCCGCGGTCCAGAAGGTGGCGATGGGATTCGCCACGCCCTTGCCCGTGATGTCGAAGGCGGAGCCGTGGATCGGCTCGAACATGGACGGGAACAGGCGCTCCGGGTTCAGGTTGGCGGTCGGCGCGATGCCGAGGCTGCCGGAAAGTGCCGCCGCCAGGTCGGACAGGATGTCGGCGTGCAGGTTGGTCGCGACCACCACGTCCAGCGTATGGGGCTTCAACACCATGCGCGTCGTCACGGCGTCGACCAGTTCGCGGTCAACCTTGACGTCCGGATAGTCCTTGGCGACTTCGTAGAAGATCTCGTCCCACATCACCATGCCGAAGCGCTGCGCGTTCGACTTGGTCACCAGGGTAAGGTGCTTGCGGGGGCGCTTTTGCGCGAGCTCAAATGCGAAGCGGTGGATCCGTTCGACACCGGCGCGCGTGAAGACAGCGGTTTCCGTGCCGGTCTCGATGGGCAGGCCACGGTGGGTACGGCCGCCGTTGCCCGCGTACTCGCCTTCCGAGTTCTCGCGGATGATGACCCAGTCGATGTCCTTGCCATTGGCCAGCGGGCTCTTCACCCCTGGCAGTACGCGTGCGGGGCGTACGTTGGCGTACTGGTCGAAGCCCTGGGCGATGGGTAGGCGCAGGCCCCACAGCGACACGTGGTCGGGCACGTTCAGTGCACCGACGGCACCAAAGAAGATGGCGTCGAACTGCTTCAGGCGTTCAAGCCCGCCTTCGGGAATGTAGTAGCCTTTTTCCAGGTAGTAGTCGGAGCTCCACGGGAAATGCTCGACGCTCAGCTTGAAGCCGCCATCTTGCCCCGCCAGGGTCTCCAGCACTTGCAAACCGGCAGAGATGACTTCCGGGCCGATGCCATCGCCAGGGATGGCTGCAATCTTGTATTCACGCATAGCGTTGCTCCTCTCATTGTTTTCCACACACCGAAGGCCGCTTTCAACCGCCAGGTATGCCGGCGCCTTCTGTGACCTAACTATCGTTGAAAACTGAGGGAGTAAGATGAACTGGATTTCAAACTAATATTAACTTGGGGTTGAAGATGGGACATCCTTCGGAACTTGCCTTCTTCGCTGGCCTGGCCAAGGCGGGCAGCCTGTCAGCGGCCGCGCGTGAGCAAGACGTCACACCTGCGGCCATCAGTAAACGGCTCGCTCAAATGGAGAAGCGGCTTGGGGTGCGGTTGCTGAACCGGACGACGCGGCGCATCGGCCTGACCGCCGAGGGAGAGGTCTACCTCGAGCACGCCCGGCGCCTGCTCGCGGAGATCGAGGATCTCGACCAACTGATCTCCAGCAGCCATGTGGCGCCGCGTGGGACGTTGCGAGTCAACGCTCCGCTGGGATTCGGGCGAACCTACATCGCGCCTGCGATATCCGATTTCGCCAAACGGTTTCCACAGATGGAGGTGCAGCTACATCTGACGGACAGGCCAATGAACCTGGGGGATGAAGGATTCGACATCGGGATACGGTTCGGCGAGATTCCGGACACACGCCTGATGGCACGGAAGATTGCTGACAACCGGCGCCTGGTCTGCGCCGCGCCCTCGTATCTGAAAGCACACGGCACGCCGGTCACGCCACACGATCTGACGCAGCATCAATGCATCGTGCTGCGCCAGAATGACTCCGCGTATGGCATCTGGCGCTTCGTCAAAGGCAAGAAGACGGAAACGGTGAAGGTTCGCGGCGCGCTGAGCAGCAATGATGGCGAAGTCACGCTGACGTGGGGCCTTGCCGGGCAAGGGATCCTGCAACGCGCGGAGTGGGACCTTGCCAAGTACCTCCGAAGTGGCCGCCTGGTCTTGCTGCTCGAAGACTATGCCTTGCCACCAGCCGACATCTTTGCCGTCTTCCCGGAGCGGCTGAACATGTCGGCCAAGGTCCGGGCGTTCCTCGACTTCCTGGTTGCCCACTTTGAAGGGAAACTGCTTAGGGCACGTGGGGGTACCTCTTCCTGGTAGACGGCTGGCCACGCGCAGTCATCCGGACAGACTACGGCCGCCTTGGCAGACCTCCACGTCAGATGTGGGCGAGCACATTGATCAGTTTGCCAAATGGGTCGCGAACATAGAAGCGCCGCACGGCCCACGGCTCGTCAGAGTTGTCGCTGTGGAAACCACGGATGGGCATTTTGAGTGGCTCGCACAAATGGTTCCCCATCGATTCGCCCACTCCTCGCAACAGTGAATTGCAAACCGAGGGTTTTCCCTTGGCGCGACGTTGGCGTAGATTACTTACTCCAATCGGCCTTGCCAAGGAAGCGAACGTCATGCGACTCACACCCGAAACCCTGCTCCCGACCCAACACGTGACGACGGAAGACGTCGTCACGGCTATCCGTCACCAGGACATCGTCGAGGCCTACACGGCAACGAGCGCTTCGCAACGTGTCGCCGTGCTCCACATGCTCTACCCGCGCACCGACGCCCGCACGCATCGCAGCCTCGACGCGCTTGTCAACGCGCTGCACGTGCATGGCCTGCACCAGGTCGCGGACATGGTGGAGAAGGAAGCGCATTACCTGGTGTTCAAGGACCCCGCCAAGGCCTGGAAGGCGCTGCACGAGATCCGCCATGACTCGCTCGCGATCGGCGTGCACCTCTATTACAAGGGGCAGTCCGGCGCGGCGGCCGAGGCTGCGCTGGATGTGGATGCGCATCGCGCGGGCTAATGGGTTGTTGCCCTTGTCGCCAGTCCAGCGAATATCCTCTGGCAATTTGCTCGCCCCGCTGCTTTAGTCCGGCTTGACTACGGGCGCCACCGCGTCCGGCTGCGCGCCGGGGCTTTGCCACGCGGCGCCCTGGCCAGCTGTGGCGGCAGTGCCGCTTACCGAGTAAAGCGCGCCGGGCGCGTTGCGGGTCTTCTGGAAATCCGCGAGCGACTCGCCGCGCATGGCGGCGTAGATATGGAGATTGGAGACGCCGCTGACCGCGCCGAGCTTCTCCAGCAGGAAGAAGATCACGCCGTAGTGGATCATCCCGCGCCAGTCGCGCTGTGAGATGAGGTCGCGCTCCTGCGCGGTGAGTCCGGATTCGTCGTACGTGGCGGCGGGATCGGCCAGGAAGCGGACGCGGAAGTCCGGCTGCACCAGCTGATGCAGGTAGCGGTTGATGCGGTAGGCCCGCACGCTGGTTTCCAGCGTGAAGGGATACGTGCCTTCCAGCGCTTCGATGCCGCGCAACTGGTGCCCGATATGCTCGCGCTGGCGCTCGGCGCGCGCCGCCACGCGCTCGGGGTCCGTGCAGGCTTGGTTCTCGTAGACGGCCACGGCGATGCCGGTCATGGAGGGCAGGTAGTAGTCGCGATGGATGCAGCGGATGGCGTTGGACATGGCGCCGCGCATGACCATCCACATCACCACCTCGGCGCTCTCGAAGCCGCCCAGCTTGGCGTAGTCGGCGTGGGTGAGTTCCAGCAGCGCCTCAGGGTCGGATTCGAACAGATCCAGGAAGCGGTGATCCCACGCGGTGTTGTTGAAGCCGGCGCGTTCGCCATGCACCTGGTGCGAGAGCCCGCCGGTGGCCACGATGGCCACGCGCAGGTCTTCCGGGTAGCTCTCGATGGCGCGGCGCAGCCCCTGCCCCAGCTTGTAGCAGCGGCGCGCGGACGGCGCCGGGAACTGCAGCACGCCGACTTGCAGCGGCACGATCCTGACAGGCCAGCCATCGCCGTGCGGCAGCAGGACCGACAAGGGCGAGAAGCAGCCGTGGTCGAGCGCCTTGTCCTGGAAGAAGGACATGTCGAACTCATCGGCCATCAGCGATGCGCCGATGTGCCTGGACAAACCAAGATGGCCACCGATGGCGGGCAGCGCGCGCGGGCCGCCGCCTTCATCGGCCGCGGCGTAGGACTCGCCGACCCCGAGCGCGAATGCCGAGTAGTGGTCGAAGAAGAAGGATGTCACGTGGTCGTTGTAGACCATGACCAGGACATCCGGCCTGGCTTTGGCCAACCATTCGCTGAACCGGCGCGTACGCGGCAAAGATCGGAGCCCAGGCGGGATCCTGCTGCTTGCCCGCATCCAGCGCGAAGCCGATGGTGGGCGTGTGGGATGACGCGATGGCGCCGATGATAGTGGCCATGTTAACGACTCAGGCGGGTACGGCGCGTTGCTGCACCTTGGTGGAAATGATCGATATCGCGGCCATGGCCGCGGGGACGGCAAGGATGGCAATGACCGCGCTGAAGCCCCAGCCCAGGCCGAGCAGCACGCCGCCAGCCATGGACCCGGTGATGCTGCCGAAGCGGCCGATGCCCAGCATCCAGCTCACGCCGGTGGCGCGCACCGGGGTGGGATAGCACCCGGGGGCGAAGGCGTTCAGGCCGGTCTGTGCGCCGCTCATGCAAAAGCCCGCCATCAGCACGTAGAAGGCAAACAGCGTGGAGCTCACATTGCCCGAGGCCAGCAGGAGAATCCATGCTGCGCCGCAAACGTAGGCAAGCGCGATGACCTTGTTGGCGGCGCGGCGGTCCATGTAGAACCCGACCACGAGTGCGCCAACAGTCCCGCCCAGCTGGAAGAGCGCGGTGAGGTTGGCGGCGCGCTCGATCGGCAGTCCTGCGTCCTTGATCAGGGTCGGCAGCCAGCCGCTGAGCAGGTAGATCACCAGCAAGCCCATGAAGTAAGTGAGCCACAGGGACAGTGTGATCCCACGGTAGCCGGGCGACAAGAGCGTGCGCACGGGTTGCGAGGTGGGCACCGGCGGCTCGCTGATGGTGAACTCGGTATTGTCCGCAATGTTGCCCCCGCACACGCGGCGCAGGGTACGGGCGATCTTCTCCGGGGCCGCTTTGCGCACGGCCATGAAGCGCACGGATTCCGGAATCAGCAGCATGTAGACCGGCAGGCAGATCAGCGGCAGCGCGCCGCCCACCATCAGCACCGTGCGCCAGCCGTAGTGCGGCAACAGCGCGGCGGCGCCGAAACCGACCAATGCGGAGCCCAGGTTGAAGCCGGTGAACATGGCGGCCAGCAGCGTGCTGCGGGAGCGTTCCGGCACGTATTCCGAGAGCAGCGTGGTGGTGCTGGGCATGGCCGCGCCCAGGCCTAGGCCCGTGAGCAAGCGCAGCAGCGACAACGTCACGATGCCGTCGGAAAACGCGCTCAGCAGGTTGAACGAACCGAACAGCGCGATGGAGCCGATCAGCAGCTTCTTGCGGCCAAAGCGGTCGGAGAGCGGGCCGACCAGCAGCGCGCCGATGGCAAGGCCGAGCGGCGCAGCGCTCATCACGATGCCGAAGCTGGCACGGGAGATGCCCCACTCGCGCGTGATGTCCGGGGCGAGGAAGCCCATGATGGCGACATCCATGCCGTCGGTGGCGACGATCAGGAAGCATAAGCCGAGCAGCAGCCACTGGTAGCTCGACATTTTTCTATCATTGATGTGGGCTCGGATATCGAGCCGGGGCCGTGCAGTCATGCCGTCTCCTGGTGAACCCGAACGCGGGTTCTTATCGTTCATCTGACTAATGGCCAGAATCGCCATGCTGGGTGTGGGCGCCAGCGCAACGTTCATGGCAAGGCTAGTCTACGATCCGGGCGGTCTGCATGTATTGCTTTCGGCTGGCGGGGCGTTGCCATCTGCTTATCGATGCACGGGCGGCTAGCGCCGCGGCACCGGCTGCGGCGTGGACTTCAGCGCCAGGCCGCGCTGCAGGTGCGCAGCTCGGCAAGCAGCGCGTCGGCGCCGGGCGAGAGCCGGGCGCCCGCGCGGGTCGTGATGCCGTTGGGTGGCTCGCGCCGGGTATGGGGAGATCGAGCACGCAGAGCGATCCTTGCTCGATCTCATAATGAAGCTGGTGGGCAGACAAGGCAGTGATCATCTCGCCGCGCAGCAGCAGGCCGCGCAATAAAGCCAGGTCTCCGGTTTCCACGAAGGGTTGCGGCAAGGGCCGTCCCTGCTGCACAAAGTAGCCGTCCAGCGCCTCGCGCAGCGGTGAGCGGGCACGGGAGAGCACCCACGGGTAGGCCTCGACATCGCGCAGGGTGAGCCGCCGCCTGGATGCCAGCGGATGGTCGGCGCTGGCAATCAGCGCCATCCGGTCCTCGAACAGCGGCTCCATCGCCAGACCCTGGGCGGAGCCCGGCCGCAAGGCGCCAAGGATCAGGTCGATGCGCCCGCTGAGCAGCCCCGCGGTCAGTTCCTCATAAGGACTCTCGAGCGAGCGAAAGCGCAAGCGCGGGTGGCGCGCGTGCAGCCCGGCGATGGCGGCCGGCAGCAGCTGGGTGCGGCCGAGTGGCAGCGCGCCCACCGTGACCACGCCCTCCAGCACTCCGCTCAGTGCGGCCACGTCGGCCTTGATATGGCGCAGTTCCGCCAGCACGCGCTCGAACCGCACCATCCAGCGGTCGCCCACGTCCGTGGGAATCATGCCGCGCGCGGTGCGCAGGAACAGCGGCTGCCCCAGAATCTCTTCCAGCCGCGCCACCGCCTGGCTGACGGCGGATTGCGAAATGCCAAGCACCGCGCCCACGCTGGGCATGTGGTGTGCCTCGGCCAGCATGGTGGCGACTTCCAGCCGGCGCTCGTTGTAGAGCGATTCGAGGCTGGCGACAGCGCCGCCATGCCGGCTGCGCAGGCGCAAGGCTTCGTCCCGGACCTCTCTGAGGATGGCGTCGATCTGCTGCACGCGGAGCAGCACTTCTTCTCCGGCGCGGGTCAGCAGCATGCCCCGCCCTTTGCGCTCGAAGAGCTCTACCTCCAGGCTGCTCTCCAATGCGCAGACCGAGCGCGCGATCGCTGACGACGCGCGGTGCAGCGTCTCCGTTGCGCGGCGCACGCCCCCTGCGGCAGCCACGCCGGCAAACACATAAAGGTGATGCAAGCTGATCGGGGAAAGATCCATCGGGTGCCTGAGTTTCGCCTTCGTTGTGCTTTCGGTTCGCCAAGCCAATAAGAAGATTGGAACACTGGCCGGGTCAGAAGGCAACCCACCGCAAGGGCTTAGCGCCAATACTCGCCCATCATCGACGTACGCGGATCGTGTTCCATGAATGACCTCATCGCTTCGGATCTCTTGCCGGTACCGTGCATCCTGATGCGTGGCGGCACGTCTCGCGGCCCCTTCTTTCTCGCCGCGGATCTGCCTGCGCAAACCCCTGCGCGAGACCGCGTGCTGCTGGCCGCCATGGGCTCGCCGGATCCGCGTCAGATCGACGGCCTGGGTGGCGCGCATCCGTTGACCAGCAAGGTTGGCATCGTGGGGCGCGGCGTGCCGGGCGAGGTCGATCTGGAGTTTCTTTTTGCGCAGCTCCAGCCCAGGACAGATACGGTGGACACCACGCCCAACTGCGGCAACATGCTGGCCGCCGTGCTGCCGTTCGCGGTGGAGTGCGGCTTGCTCAAGCCTTCCGGCGATGTCACCCGTACCCGGGTGCTCACCCGGAATACCGGGATGGTATGCGACATCACCTTGCAGACGCCGGGTGGCAAGCCGCACTACGCAGGCGATGCACGCATCGATGGCGTGCCCGGTACGGCCGCGCCCATCGTGATCGATTTCCTGGATACGGCGGGGTCCGTCTGCCCTGCCCTGCTTCCCAGCGGCAATGCGCTGGACCGGTTGACGGTCAGCGACGCTGCCACGGGCAAGACGATCACCGTGGACGCGACGCTCATCGACAACGGCATGCCGATGGTCCTGCTACGCGCCAGCGATCTCGGGCGCTCCGGCTATGAAAGCGTGCAAGCCCTGAACGAAGACGCGCCGCTGAAGGCCACGCTGGAGGCGCTGCGCCTGAAAGCAGGACATCGCATGGGACTGGGCGACGTCACCGCCAAGAGCTATCCCAAGATGTGCCTGATCGCCCCGCCGCGTGCCGGCGGCAGCGTTGCCACACGCTGCTTCATTCCGCACGTTTGCCACGAGGCCATCGGCGTGCTGGCGGCCGTGACGGTGGGCACCGCTTGCGTCCTGCCTCAAACGGTAGCGCAAGGCATCGCCGACATCCCCGGCAGCGGCCCTGTCCATGCCATCAGCGTTGAACACCCCACCGGCGAGTTCACCGTCGAGCTGGAAACCGATCCCACGCGGCCGAACACCATCGCGCGCAGCGCGCTGGTTCGCACCGCCCGACCCATCATGCGCGGCGAGGTCATGATCCCCGCCGCTGCATGGCCTGCAACCTGAACGTACACGCTTAGCACACGTCTTTATGATCATCGATTGCCACGGGCATTTCACTACCGCGCCAAAGGCGCTGGAAGACTGGCGCAAGCAGCAGATCGCCAACCTCGCCTCGCCCAGCCTCGGCCCCTCTGCGTCAGACCTGCATATCAGCGACGATGAGCTGGTCGAAGCCATCTCCTCCAACCAGCTGCGCATGATGCGGGAGCGCGGCTCCGATCTCACCATCTTCTCGCCACGCGCATCGTTCATGGCGCACCACATCGGCAACTTCGAGACCAGTGCCACGTGGTCGAGCCTGTGCAACGCGTTGTGCTACCGGGTCGCGGAACTGTTCCCGGATCACTTCGTGGGTGCGGCCATGCTGCCGCAGTCGCCGGGCGTGGACACGCGCACGTGTCTCGCTGAACTCGAGCGTTGCATCGTCGAATACGGGTTCGTGGGCGTGAACCTGAACCCCGATCCTTCGGGCGGCCATTGGACCTCGCCGCCGCTGTCGGACCCGTACTGGTATCCCATCTACGAGATGCTGGCCGCGTATGACGTGCCGGCGATGATCCATGTCAGCACCAGCTGCAATGCGTGCTTTCACACGACCGGCGCGCACTACCTGAACGCGGATACCACGGCATTCATGCAATGCCTGACCAGCGATCTGTTCAAGCGGTTTCCCACGCTGAAGTTCGTGATTCCGCATGGGGGCGGCGCGGTGCCTTATCACTGGGGGCGCTTCCGTGGCCTGGCGCAGGAGCTGAAGCTCCCTGAGCTTGAGGCGCATCTGCTCGGCAACATCTTCTTCGATACGTGCGTGTATCACCAACCCGGCATCGACCTGCTCACCCGCGTGATCCCCGTCGACAACATCCTGTTTGCCTCCGAGATGATCGGCGCGGTACGCGGGATCGATCCGCGCACCGGCCACCACTATGACGATACGCGCCGCTACGTGGACCAGGCGGGCCAGCTCACGCCGCAGGAGCGCCACAAGATCTTCGAGGGCAACGCCCGCCTTGTGTATCCCCGCCTGGACGCCCGGCTCAAGGCCCGCGGACTCTGACACTGAGAACATAAGGAGACTGTAGTGAATCCCTCTCAAACCCAGCTTGGCGTGGTCCGGCGCCATATCGAACGGGCACATCCCGAAGCGGTGGCGCGCCTGTCTCGCTTCGGCGTGGCGACCGTGCACGAAGCGATGGGCCGCCTTGGCCTGATGAAGCCGACCATGCGTGCGGTGTATGCCGGCGCGGCCACGTGCGGCCCGGCCGTCACGGTACTGCTGCAGCCCGGCGACAACTGGATGCTGCATGTGGCGGCCGAGATGATCCAGCCCGGCGACGTGGTGGTCGCCGCCTGCACGGCAGACAGCACGGACGGCTTCTTCGGCGACCTGCTGGCCACGTCCTACCGGGCGCGCGGCGCCAAGGGCCTGGTCATCGATGGCGGCGTGCGCGACGTCAAGGACCTGACCGCGATGGGCTTCCCCGTATTCAGCCGCGCCGTGCACGCCAAAGGCTGCGCGCGCGCCACGCTGGGCTCGGTCAACGTGCCGGTGGTGTGCGCGGGCGCCTTCGTCAATCCGGGCGACGTGGTGATCGCCGACGACGACGGCGTGGTGGTGGTGCCCGCGGCCTGCGCCATGGCCGTGGCCGAGGCTGCCGAAGCACGCACGGCCAACGAAGCCGCAAAACGGGAGCGCTTCGCCGCCGGCGAGCTGGGACTCGATATGTACAACCTGCGCGACGCCCTGGCCCGCGCCGGACTGCAGTACCTGGATTGAGCCAACCGCCCGCAACCAGCGGGCTCTGACAAGAAGAAAGGAGGAGTCAACATGAGAAAGCTGCGCCCCTTAGCGCTTGCCTTGTTTTGCGCGCTGCCGGCTTTGGCCTCGGCCCAGTCCGTCACGCTGTACGGCGTGGTCGATACCGGTGTCGAGTACGTGAATCACATCGGTGCCGCCAGCAACAGCGTCACGCGCATGCCGAACCTGAGCGGCACGGTGCCGTCGCGCTGGGGCCTGCGTGGCACCGAGGACCTTGGCGGCGGGTTGAAAGCGAACTTCGCACTGGAGTCCGGCTTCGGGCCGGATACGGGGGCGTCCAACCAGGGGGGACGGCTGTTCGGACGCCAGGCATGGGTGGGGCTGAGCAACAACTGGGGCCAGATCAGCTTTGGCCGCCAGTACACCATGCTGTTCTGGGCGATGCTGGACTCCGACATCCTGGGGCCGAACGCCTATGGCTCCAGCTCGCTGGACAACTACTTCCCCAACGCCCGCGCCGACAACGCCATTGCCTACAAGGGCAAGTTTGGCGGGCTGACGGTGGGCGCCACGTACAGCTTTGGCCGCGACACGGTCAACGCGGGGCCGAGCCCTTCCGGCACCAACTGCGCCGGCGAGAATGCCGCTGACAGCAAGGCTTGCCGCGGGTGGTCCGCCCTGCTGCAGTACGAAACCAACTGGTGGTCCGTCTCCGCCGCGTACGACTCGCTGCGCGGCGGGCCCGGCGCATTCGGCGGGCTGACCAACAGCAACTTGAAGGATGACCGCCTGGTCCTGGGTGGTTACGTGCTCGCCGGCAACGCCAAGGCGGGCCTGGGCTGGGTCGCCCGTCGCAACGAGGCGCTGACGGCGTCGCGCAGCAACCTGTATTACGGCGGCGTGTCCTACGATGTCACGCCCACGGTAAATGTCGCGGGCGAGCTGTATTACCTGAAGTACCGCAACAGCGCGGACAAGGCATGGCTGGGTGCCCTGCGCGCCAGCTACGCGTTCTCCAAGCGGACCTCGGTGTATGCCACGGCCGGCTATATCGCCAACGGTGGACAATCGGCGCTGTCGGTGAGCAGTGCGGGCACGGGTACGGCGCCTGCTCCGGGCGGTAAGCAGTTGGGTTCGATGGTTGGCATCAAGCATATCTTCTGATGCTTAGTGCCCCCGCGCTGCGCCGGGGGCATCCACGATCTCCACCGTCAGCCCGGATGACCGCCCTGAACAGGGTGAGCGGTCTCATTGCGCATCCATTGGCTAAACGCCAGGATGCGAGGGTCCTGGCTGCTGCGCTCCGGATAAACGAGATGATAGGCATACTCAGGCGCTATGCTGACGCCAATCTCGAATAGCCGCACCAACCGGCCCTGGGACAGGTCATTGGCGATCATGGGCAGTTCCACCAAGCCAATCGCGGCGCCGTCGATCACGGCCTGCACGACATGGCTCGAATCGGAAAAGGCGACGCACCGGCTGTCGTCAAAATCATCGACGCCGGCGGCGGCCATCCACATGCGCCAGTCGGGCCAGACCATGCCGTCGACCGGGCAGTCGACATAGCACAGCGTGTGGCCGAACAAGTCTTGCGGTGTTTGCAGCCTGAAACCGGCTTCGCGCAGTTTCGGGCTGCAGATCGGGACGACGACGGTGTCGAACAGCCGGTCCGAGCGCGCGCCCTCAACGGATCCGGCGCCAAAGCGGATCGCGATATCGATATCGTCCACGTCGAAATCCCGTACCTGATCGGAAATATCGAATATGAGTTCCAGCGTGGGGTTCGCGGCCCTGAACCGTGCAAGCCTGGGCAGCAACCAGTTGGTGGCGAACACCGCGCCTAGCGAGACGCGCAGATGTGCCGGCCCCCGCGCCGTTCTCCGGGCCCGGCTGGTGGCTCGCTGCAGGGTGTCGAGCGCGTCGGCAGCCGCCTCGAACAGTACGGCGCCGGCCGGCGTCAGCTGGATGCTGCGGCTGGTGCGCGCGAACAGGGTGATGCCCAGCTGGTCCTCTATCTCCTTGATCTGGTAGCTGACCGCCGCCGGCGTCAACCCCACCTCCTGCGCCGCGCGCGTGAAGTTCAGGTGCCGCCCGGCCGCCTCGAAGGTCCTCAGTGCTCGTGTTCCCGGCAGCATTCGCTTCATCGATCTTCAAGCCGTATTTAATGATCCGGCAAGAAATACTCGTTTCTCAAAGCCTGGTCAATAGCAGATAGTTGCGGCAATCCATGCGCATGGGTGCGGGACGCGCCCCTCGCCAAGCCCGCTCCACGCAACTACCCGAGTGAAACCTGTCCATGTCAGCTAGCCCGTCTTCTTCTATCGTTCAACGCAATGGCCTGCCGGCTACCATCGAAGCGTTGGCACCTCTCGCCTTCGCGGGCTATGCGCACTTCACCGGGATGCAGGTGCGTGGAGGCCGGGTCCGTGGCTTGGATCTCCATCTCGAGCGGCTGAGCGTGGCCTCGATGGCGCTGTTCGGTCGCGCATTGGCCGACGATCAGGTGCGCGCCTATCTGCGCGCGGCGCTGGCGTGCGCGCCAGCGGACGTCTCGCTGGTGGCCACGGTGTACTCGCCGGCGGGTGAGTTCACCGTGGCCGGCGCGGATGTCGAGCCGGAAGTACTGGTCCGTACCGGGCCGCCCGCGTCCGGCCCGAGGGGCCCGCTAGCATTGGCGACTGTCGCCCACGAACGGGTGCTGCCAGCCCTGAAGCAGGTTGGCGAAGTGGCCAAGACGTATTTCCTCCGTCAGTCCGTCGGGCAAGGTTTCGACGATGCCGCTTTCGTTGACCGTCAGGGGCGCCTGAGCGAGGGAACGATCTGGAACCTGGTCTTCTGGGACGGCGAAACGGTAGTGTGGCCCGAGGCCGAGATGCTGGCCGGCACGACCATGGGCATCGTCCGCCGGCAACTGGATCGCCTCGGTATCCCTCAGCGCGTGCAGCCCGTGACGCCCGCCGACCTGCCTGGCCTGGCCGGGGCGGCGGTGATGAACTCCTGGACGCCGGGGGTGACGGTAAGCCGGATCGGATCCGTGGCCATGCCTGAGGCGCCGAGCTTCCTGGCGCCGCTTCACCGGGCCTATCAAATGGAAGAACCTGTCTTGCCGTGAGAGCCGGCGGTGGCCGCACGCTCACTGCATGAGCATGGGCAATGCCGCCACCAACGCATCGACGGCGAGACAGACCTTGCGCGGCAAGTCGGCAAGATCGTGGTGACGGTTTGATGGAACGCCATCGCCGGCGATTGCCCATTGTCGCGGATTGCGGTTGAATGACTCCGTTGAGGTCTACGTCGCCAGCCGTGGCAGTGGCTTGTGGGCAGCACGCGAGCATTGACTCGGACCGGCTTACCTGCGGGAGGGCTGACAGATGAAACCTGACGAACCACTCACACCCCCGGGGCAACCCGATCGTCGCCCCGTGCTGGTCTGGGACGCGCCGACACGGCTGTTCCACTGGCTGGCGGTGGTGCTGGTAGCGGGGGCTTATGCGACCTGGCGGCTGAACTGGATGGACTGGCATATCCGGATCGGCGAAACACTGCTCGCGCTGGTGCTTTTCCGCTTGCTTTGGGGCTGCTTCGGCAGCGAAACCGCGCGGTTCCACACCTTTATGGCCTCGCCCGCCGCCGCGTTGCACCATCTGCGGCACGTGCTGCGCCGCGAGGCCGACCTCCAAGTCGGCCACAACCCGGCGGGCGGGTGGATGGTGTTGTTGCTGCTCGCTTTGATGCTGGGCGAGACGCTCAGCGGGCTCTACATCAACAACGACATCGCGGACAAAGGGCCGCTCACCGAATGGGTTCCCGCATCGGTCGCCAATGCGATCACGGCGCTGCACACGATCCTGTGGGACGCGCTGCTGGCGGCGGTGGCGTTGCACGTGCTGGCCATCGCGCTATACGCGGCGGCCAAGGGTCACAACCTGCTGCTTCCCATGCTGACCGGCCGCAAACAACTGCCGGCGCGCATCGCCGCACCGCGGCTGGCGTCCGCGATGCTGGCGCTGCTTCTGCTGGGGGTTGGCGCCGCCGCAGCGGCGCTTCTCACGGCGTATCTCTGAGCTGATCTGAGCCCAAGCGCGGCGTCAGTTGCTCTTCGGTGGCAGCACCTGGCCGCGGATCTCGCCGGCGGGATGATCCTTGGTGTGCACGTTGATGTACATTTCGCCGGCAAGGAACTCCTGCGCGTCAGCTGGGGCGAGCGTGGCCTGGCCCTTGAGGGGACTGGTGACCGCGCCACCCTTCCCGGAGAGCCAGACTTTCACCCCAGCGTTCTTGCCCGCCGTGGCGGGCCCGTGGAAATGCGCCATGGTGGCCTCGCTGGGCAGGCCGCTGACCGTGACCGTCCAGGTGACAATCCGTGAGGTGGGATCGTAGGTGAGGTCGGCGGAACCGCTGCCCTTGGTCTCGACAGGAGGCACCTCCTGCGCGCCGCTGAGCGGCACGGTAAACGAGAGGGGCGCCGCATGCGCCAAGGTCATTGCCCCCGCCAGGGCGAGGCCGGAGAGCCACACTTGGGGCCACCGCGATATCGAAACACGCATTTGATTGTCTCCTGTCCGGTTCTGCATTGGTTGAACAGCGGCCGCCTGCTGTTGTTGCATGGCGGCGAACGTACCCGATGCCGGCGCTACCCGGCTGGCGGCACGAGTCCGAGAAAAGGATAGACCGGGCCGTCTATCAAATCCAGGACTGTCGTTGGCAACCAGATCGGCGCAATCGGCTAGCGCTTTGCCCGCTTTGCGGAGGGTCTTGGAACGCTTAACGCGAATCATGAAAAATCAGGCCCACGGCATGCCGGCGGCCGCTGCGGATCCGGCTCACCCCGTGTCGCATGGTGACCTTGCGGATACCGCCGCGTTTGCCGGCATCCGGGCGCTGGTTGACGGTGAATACCACGGCGTCTCCCTGGCGCAGCGTCACCACGTCCGCGCGTTGCCGGCCCGGCGAGTTCTCCGTCATGACGAACTCGCCGCCAGTGAAAGAGGTCCCTGGCTCAGACAACAGGATCGCTACCTGCAGCGGGAAGACGTGGTCGCCGTACAGATCCTGGTGCAGGCAGTTGTAGTCGCCCACGCTGTATTCGAGAATCAGCGGTGTGGGACGTGTCTGCCCGGCCTGGTGGCAGCGAGTCAGAAAGGCGTCCAGCGCATCCGGGTACTGCACGTCGATGCCAAGTTGCCGATTCCAACGGTTGGCGATGGGAGCCAGGCGCGGATAGAGCGCATGGCGCAGGTTGTCCAGCAGCGGTGGAAGCGGATAGGCGAAATACTTGTACTCACCCCGGCCGAAGCCGTGGCGAGCCATCGCGATGCGGGTGCGGAAGCGGTCTTCCTGGGGATACAGGGCGCAGAGTTGCCCGCACTGCGCCTTGCTCAGCAAGGTCGGCAGAACCGCGTTGCCATAGCGGTCAAGCGACTGCTCGACCGCTCCCCAGTCCAGCTTGGCTGCCACATCCACGACGGCTTTTGCGATCCGGGCATTCATTGCGTGCGTTCCTTCGCGAGCAGCGTGCGCTTGCGCTCCACGCCCCAGCGATACCCGGAGATCGAGCCGTCACTGCGAACGACGCGATGGCAAGGAATGGCGATGGCAAACACATTGGCAGCGCAGGCACCGGCGACGGCCCTCACGGCCGCGGGGGCGTCCAGGCCCGCGGCAACTTCACTGTAGCTTCGGGCCTGTCCTGCGGGGATGGCGCACAGCGCCTTCCACACGTTTTGTTGGAAGGGCGTTCCACCGATATCCAGGGCAATGACGCCTTCGGCGACGTCTTTGTCGATGA
The DNA here is from genome assembly GCF_054589115.1 of Cupriavidus sp. 8B. Classification (NCBI taxonomy): domain Bacteria; kingdom Pseudomonadati; phylum Pseudomonadota; class Betaproteobacteria; order Burkholderiales; family Burkholderiaceae; genus Cupriavidus; species Cupriavidus sp. 8B. The sequence continues at coordinate 62,568 of NZ_BAAILO010000182.1, forward strand.
AGTCAATCAGCTGACGCAAGTCACGATCGAGGGATTCGGCGTCCTCCTCTCTCTCAACTTGCGGGAAGGCGTTGCTGAGCTGAGCGCACAGCCCTTCGGCATCGGAATCGAGAAAGATCGCGCACAGGCCATGCTGACTGCGTCCGACTAGGACCAACCCCTCGACGCTCTGGCCGATGGCGTAGCGCACGGGGCCGGCGATCTCGCTGCCGGGCGCGCGGAAGTTGTACTGGAAGAGGGAAAGCGGGTTGGATTTCATGGTCATTCACCTGGTGTGCCAAGAGATGTAACCAGTTTAGAAAGCAAGAGGCGAATCGGAACTCCGCTCCTTGCGGTTGAATTCTTGCGCAAGCGAGGGCCTTCAGACTGCTGACTAACCGGAAGCATTAGCCGAAGCCGCCAAGCAGGCCAACGCCGCGCGCCATGACGACGGCTGTCGCTCCCTCTCCCCTCAGGGCTTAGGTGTGCCCACATTTTTTGAACAACTAGCTGTTCTCCCTACACCCATCTCCACCGGACAGCTATTCATCCTGCTGGAATATCCGATACA